>NZ_CAMJUE010000048.1 GCF_946408925.1 uncultured Methanobrevibacter sp. | reverse complement strand
TTTTCTCATTCGGTTTAACTGGAATCTGGTGGGGATTGGTGGTTGGAAGAACAGTGGCAAATATTTTGAATTATCTTTTTGCCAATCATACTTTAAATCATTTGGGTTTGGAACAAAGCGATGAAGTTTTATAATTTAAAATTTTGGGCTGACATATTCCCAAACTTCTTCAAAACTGGTTTTGACTCCAAGTTTGGTGTATTCCCGGACTAATGTATTAATGTCTCTTTCCAATAATTCTTTTGAAATCGGGTTGTCCAAAACAACTGACTGGGAAACATCAATTATAATCGGTTTTTCATCTAAATTCAGGATATTATAATTGGACAAATCTCCATGCACCAGTTTTGCTTCGTTTACAAATAGCTTCAATTGAACCAATAATTGGTTCCAGAATTCCTCCGGATTTTGTGGGGGCTGGTTTTTAACGGGCTGTGCAGGGTTTCCGTCCTCGTCGCCTATAAATTCAATGAGTAAAACATTATTTGCACTTGTTATAGGTTCGGGAACATTAACTCCCGCTGAATATAGTCTGGTTAAATTCTTAAATTCCTTTGTAACCCATGAGTAGATGATTTTTCTTTTGTTTTTTGTTTTAACATTGAATCGTGGATCGCCTTTCAGGTAATAGTCCATTTTTTTAAAATCAGATGTTGCTATACGATATATTTTGACTGCAATGAACTTTTCATCATCTGTTATTCCGGTTAAAACATTAGCTTCCTTTCCGGTACTTATGGCACCGTTTAAAATATCAATGTGTCCCTGATTAGCTAGTTTATACAGTGTTTCTAAAGTAATTTTGTCAAAAATTTCATTTCCGGTTTTTCTCTCGGAATTATCTTTTCTTCTTTTTTCCGAGTGAATTTTTGCATGCTTTTTATCTGCCTTAGCTACTTTAGGGTCCATATAATCAAAAAAATAAGTAAGTGAGACTACATTTTTAAGTAGCCTTTTCTTTCAAGCCAGTTGGATTCTGTTTTGGTGTATCTCCAGATTACATCTGCTTTTTCATCAGATTGGAAATCCCACGGTTTTACGAGAATTACATCTCCTTCACGAATCCAAATACGTTTTTTCATTTTTCCAGGGATTCTGGTCATTCTAATATTTCCGTCAGCACAGCGGACTTTTAGTTTTCCGTGCCCCATGATTTGTTCAACTACTCCAGGTATTTCTCCTTTTTTGGGAGTTCTTACTCTTCTGTATTCTTGTTGTTGATTGTTATTAGGTCTAGACAAATACTCTCCTCCAAAATAATAATACAATTTTTCTCCATAAGATTAAATTATTTATATTTATATGAATATATTATATATTAATTTATTGATTTTTTTAATTAGTGATGGATATGGGAACTGAATTTTTAAAAATTAAAGAATGTGATGAAGCTATCGATATTATTAATACATTATTCAATGAAAATTTAAAACCTCAAAGCGAGGAAATTCCTGTTGTTGAGGCCTATGGGAGGATACTCTTTGAGGATGTTTACTCCCGAATGGATTTTCCGCCTTTTGACAAGGCATTAAAGGACGGATTTGCAATACTGTCATCCGATAGTTTTGGAGCATCAGAAGAGTCTCCAAACACTTTGGATGTTATTGACTTTTTGGAAGCCGGAGCAACCACAGATAAGAAGGTTGAAGCGGGCAAATGTATTGAAATCAGTACAGGTGCTGCAATGCCTGAAGGTGCCGATGCTGTTTTGATGGTTGAGTATGCAGAAAAGATGGACGGTGAAGTTAACTTATTGACAACCGTAACTCCAACACAGGATGTTGCCAAAAAGGGGTCTGACATTGAAGAGGGCAAGCTGATTCTTCAAAAGGGAGATTTCCTAAATCCGGGTAAAATTGGTGTCCTTCTTTCACAGGGTTTTGAAAACATTGAAGTTTATAAAAAACCAAGTGTTGGTATACTTTCATCCGGAAATGAAATAACACTTCAGGGTCAGGAGCTAGAATATGGAAAAATCTATGATGTAAACGGTGGGATGATTAAAAACGATGCGGTTTCCTGCGGTGCGGATGCAAGATTTTTAGGGGTAATGCATGACGACTATGATGAGGTTAAGGAAAAGATTGTCAAATCCCTGAGTGAAGTCGATGTTCTTTTCTGCTCAGGAGGCACTTCAGCAGGTCTTGGAGATGTATTGAAACATGTTTTGGATGAATTAGGTGAAGTTTACATTCACGGAATTTCAGTTCAGCCGGGAAAACCGACAATTGTCGGTGTGATAGATGGCAAATTGGTCATAGGTCTTCCTGGAAATCCTGTTTCAGCGCTGATGATATTCAATGCATTTGTGGCAGAGCCATTAACAAAACTGGCAGGCATTGACAGGGACTTTCAGTTAAAAACTCATAAAGGCAAAATCACAAAAAGAATACATTCCCAGGTTGGAAGAATGCAGTATCAGCTTGTAAAAGTTGATGGGGAAAATATTCATCCAATATTTAAGGATTCAGGAGCAATATTTTCACTTTCAACAGCTGACGGATATGTTAAAATTCCGAAGTTGATTGAGCTGGTTGATGAGGGAGAGGAAGTCGAAGTATATTTATTCAATTAAGTTAAAAATTTAAGTAGGTGTTATTATGGATTATGAAGTAAAAGTTATTCCCGAACAAAAGCTGGCGGTCATCAATTGTAAAACTCCAATTGAAGATTTGGGAGTATTTTTATCAATATTAATGGATTGGGTTGATACAGAGGAAATTGTAACAGATGGTGAACCGTTCATTGTTTATTTCTCACCAAGGCATGAAGTGGGTCAGGGGGATGTTGTTTATGATGTAAGCATTCCAATTAAAGGTGAACCTGATGAAACCGACAGAATCCGTGTTGTGGATATGATAGAAAATAAGGTTCTTGCCGCCACACACTACGGCTCAACAGACAATATCCTGGATACCTATGCCCAATTGGTGGAAGTTGCACAGGAAAACCATTATGACATTATTGGATCTCCAAAAGAAGTTCTAATCAAAGGTTTACATAACTGTGATGATGAAGGGGAGTTCATAACAGAAATTCAATTGCCTATCATTGAAATGTAGGTGGATTATGGCTAAAAAAGAAATGGATATTGAAAAAGAAGCTAAAAGAGTCGCTCGAAAATCAAATTTAAACATGAGAAAGAGCGAATATTCCTTTGAAAAACGGCTGTCACGTTTGGATGCTGAAATTGACAAGGCCATTGATGATAAAATCAAGTGGTTTGATGAAAATCAGGATATGGCTGAAGAATATTCAGACATTGAGTTTGAACACGATACTATCAACAGATATAGAGAAAAATTGAAAAAAATCTAATTTTTCTCAAATTCTCTTTTTTTACTGCCCCACAACCCTTAAGTTGTGAACTAACAATTTTGGAATAATGTATGAACCGTACTGTTTTACTTCTGATTTTAAACCTTCAACAGTCCTCATGATTTCAAAAATATTTCCGGAAACCATGGCCTTATTAATCGGTTCGGTCAGTTCTCCGTTTTTGATTTTAAATGCATTGCTTGCTTCTACTGAAAAGTCTCCGGAAATCGGATTGGCGGTATGTGCACCTAAAACGCTGGTGGTAAGAACACCATTGTCAATTTCTGAGAGGTCTTTCATTTCACTGAATTCAAATTCAAGATTTGTTGGTGAAATCATTGGTGTTGTCAGATATGATCCTCTAAGTCCGTTTGAAGTTGTTTTGAGGCCTTCACAATTTGCAGTGTAAATGTCATATATGAATGAATTCAATTCACCGTTTTTTATCAATTCTGTTTTCTGGCTCACGCTTCCTTCATCATCACATTTTGTGGTATACATTCCCTTTTCAAGTAATGGATTGTCTGTAATGGATAATGACGGATTTGCAATTTCTTCACCAAGTTTGCCGTTAAGTATAGATCTTCCTCTCCGTACATTTTCACCGTCGAATGCATTTATGAAAGTATGCAGGAGTCCCACTGCAGCATAATAGTCAAGTACGACATCGTAATCTCCGGTTTCTACAGGTTTTGTATTGAGTGAACTTTTTGCCAAATCACATACTTCATTGGCCAGTTTTTCTCCGTTCATGTCAAAAAATCTTGAGGTTTGGGAGTTGTATGCTGTTGCAATATGGCCGTCCTTTTGCATGATGACAGATAAGCTTAAACCGAATCCTGTTCCTTCATTTTCAATTGAAACTCCATTTGAATTCACTATTAATGATTTTCCTCCGCTTGCACTGAATCCTGCACCGGTAACATCACACCCGCTATCTTTTGCAACGTCAATTGTTTCTTTTAAAAATTCCACAGATTCATCGACACTCAAATCATTGAATTTGGCATCATACACTTTTTTGACATCACTGACTTTTTCAACTTCAGCAAAAGCATAGTTTTCATCAATTTTGGTTAATTTTGCGTTTTCAATAGCTTTCAGTGCGGTTTCAGAAAGGTTATTCATATTGGATGTGAATGCAAAACCTTGTTTATTGTCTTTTATAACTCTAACGGACAATCCAAGTTCAATTTCTTCTTTTGCAAAATTCAGCTCATCTTTCAGTGAATCCAATTCTATTGATTTTGTTTCATCAATATAAATTTCGTAAGCGTCACATTTGTTTTTGAGGGTTTTTTCAACATCTTGCGCAATTTCGTATATCATATTAATCACTATAATGCAAATTTTTCTATCGTTTCGGCCACACCATCGCCAAATAAGTTTTCACAGGTATAAGTGCTGATTTCTTTCAATTTGTCATCAGCATTTCCAACGGCTATTTTATATCCGACTTCTTTTAGGAAATCCTCATCGTTCTGGCTGTCTCCAATTGCCATCACATTTTCCATGTTGATGCCGTTTCTTTCACATAAATATCTGAGGGATGTTCCCTTGTTTACTCGTTTATCGGTAATGTGGAGTGCAAAGCCGCTGTCATAGATTTCAAGCTGGTCAATGTATTTGAAGTCTTTAAGAGCATCATCAAGGATTTTTTTGTCAAGTGTTTTGTAGAAAACGGTTTCGGTTAGTCTGTACATGTTGTCGTGAGATGCATGTTTGTTGAAGTTCTCGCCTAACTTGTCTTTCAGGTGTTCTTCGGCAGAAGTCACAAAGTCCCGCTCAACCATTGTTTCAACGGCATTGTTGTTTTCACCTTCCTTAAACACAATTCCTCCATTTTCTGCAACCAGTCCTCCGCTGCATCCTATTGACACTTCTATTGCGTAGGCATAGTTTACTACATTTCCTGTCACAATTATTGTTGGAATTCCTGCATTTTCCGCTTTTCTCAAGGCTTCGATTGCTGATATGCAAATCTGCCTTTTATCGTCTGTTATTGTGCCGTCAATATCTACTGCAATTGCTTCTATTGTCATTTTAACCCCTTGAATATCTGTGTGCAATGTTGCATGTTCCTTCTTTACTTACCATACATGCTCCTATTGGATGGAGAGGGTTACATGCTTTTCTAAATAATTTGCAGTCTTCAGGTCTTGCAAGGCCTCTTAAAATAGGTCCGCAGATGCATCCTTTCGGAGCTTCGGTAACATCTTTAACCTCAATGTCATATTTTTCACGGGCATTGAAGTCAGAGAATTCATCTTTAATTTCAAGAATGGAATTTGGTATTTTTGGAAATCCTCTCCATTCCCTTGATTCAACGTCAAATACCTGTTCAATCATATCTGTTGCAACGACGTTACCCTCTTCCCTGACTGCTCTTTTGTATTCATTTTCTATTTTCGGTGTTTCGTTGTGAATCTGTCTTAAAATCATGTATACTGACATTAAGATGTCTAATGGGTTGAATCCTGCTACTGCCTGGGGTATTCCATAGTCGGTTGAGAAGTACTCGAATGGTTTTGTTCCAATAATTGTGCAGACGTGTCCTGGCTGAATCAGCGCGTTCAGGCTGGTTTCGCCTGAATTGATTAAAAAATCAATTGCCGGAGGTATCAGTCTGTGGCATGACAATACTGAAAAGTTTTCCGGAGGTGTTGACAGTAATTCCGCTGCGGTTGTCGGAGCAGTTGTTTCAAATCCTGCTGAAATGAAAGCGACATCGTTGTCCACTTTCTCTGCAATTTCAATGGCTCTGTTGATTCCATAAACTACTCTTACATCTCCACCTTCGGCCTTTGCATCTGCAAGAGATCTTTCAGAACCCGGAACTCTTAGCATGTCTCCAAAAGTGGTTATTGTAACTCCTTTATCAATCAATTCCAAAGCTTCATCAATTTCACGTGATGGGACTACACATACAGGACATCCAGGACCTGCAATGATTTCCACTTCCTCAGGAAGCAGGCTCCTTATTCCGTTTTCCATAATGGTATGTTCATGTGAACCGCACACGTGCATGATTTTAACGGGTGTAGCTAATTCATTTATTTTATCCAATAATTTTTTTGACATTTCTTTCATATTCATTGTAACACCGAAGATTTAATATTATATTGTAAATATATTATTATTGTATTAATTAAATTTTATGGGATAATCATGTTTAACAATAATAAAATTTTAGTAGTTATTCCTGCAAGAGGAGGTTCTAAAGGCATTCCTCGCAAAAACATTAGATTACTTAACAATAAACCTTTAATTTCTTATTCTATAAATATTGCCAAGTCTTCTGAGTATGTTGATGATGTTGTTGTAACTACCGATGATTCTGAAATTGCATTGTTGTCAGAAAAATTTGGAGCAAGTGTCATAAGGCGTTCTGAAGAACTTGCAGGTGATGAAGTGCCGTTGGATCCTGTTGTATATGATGCGATGGTTCAAAAAGAGAAATCAGCTTTCGATGAATATGATATTGTAATTACATTACCTCCCACATCTCCATTATTGAAAACATCAACTTTGGATTCTGCAATCGAAAAATTTGACGATTTTGCAGTTGACAGTGTGATTTCAGTAGTTGATGACAGGCATTTGAGCTGGGGATATGATGAATCCAACGAAAGGTATTTTCCAAATTACATTGAAAGAAAAAACAGGCAGTACCTGCCGAAGGATTTTAGAGAAACCGGAACATTTCTTGCAACACGCAGACATTTTGTTCATGAGGATTCTCGTTTGGGAACAAACCTTCAACTGATTGAGATATCTGGTGAGGAAAGTGTTGACATTGAGAATTATGAAGACTGGTGGGTTGCTGAAAATTATCTTCAAAAGAAAAGAGTTGCAATTATTGTAAATGCCTATGATGAGATAGGAACCGGGAATGTTTACAGGTGCCTGTCAATTGCCTCCAGGCTTGTTTTCCATGATGTTGTGCTCCTGCTTGATGAACAGTATCCTCTGGGCATAGATATTGTTGACAATTACAATTATCCATATAAAATTTACGACGGTGAAGATGATTTATTGAATATTTTAAGAGAGTATTCTCCTCATGTGGTGATTAATGATATTCTAGATACTACTAATGAATATGTCACCCATTTAAAAAATGACGGCTATTTTGTAGTTAATTTTGAGGATTTAGGTACCGGTACAGATGTGGCTGATGTGGTGTTTGACGCTCTCTATGAACATGATGTCGGCAAGAACAATGTATTCACCGGTTATAAATATTATATTTTAAGGGATGAGTTCTACTTCCAGCCTCAAAAGATCATCAAAGCTGATGTTGACAATGTTTTAGTCGCTTTTGGCAGTACAGATACAAATAACTTCACAGAAAAAGTAATAGATTCCATTTTATCAACCAGTTATCAGGGCAGGGTCAATGTTATTTTGGGATTGGGTTATGATGGTCTTGAAAGGCTTATTGAAAAGTACGAGCCGAATCCTGCTATTCAAATTTATCAAAATGTTTCCAATATCAGTGAATTTATGTTCAAGGCAGATATTATATTCACTTCCGCTGGAAGAACCATGTATGAAATCTGTTCACTTGGAGTTCCGGCAATATGTCTGTGTCAAAATGAACGGGAACTGACCCATGTATTTGCAAATTCATCAAATGGATTTATTAACATGGGATTGGGTGAGGATGTTGAAAGGCAGGACATTATCGAGGAGTTCATTAATTTAGTGAACAATTATGATTTGAGAGTTGAAATGAATCAAAAGATGATGGGTGTTGATTTGAAGGATGGTTTTGAAAATATCTGGTCAGTCATTCGTGAAGAATATCGTAAATTTGACTTAAAGAGGAAATATTATGAAAATATTCAATAGGTATCCTTATCTGATAGCGGAAATTGGAGTCAATTTTTACGATATTGCTAAAAAAGAGGGAATGTCAGATATGGCTGCTGCCAAATTCATGATTTCTGAAGCAAAGGAATGTGGGGTGGATGCGGTCAAATTTAAATCATATAAGGCCGAAACTATAGCTTCAAAAAATTCTCCGGCTTATTGGGATTTGTCAGAAAATCCGGCTACCTCGCAATATGAGCTATTTAAAAAATTTGATAAGTTTGGTGTTGGGGAATACAGGGAACTTGCCGAGTATTGCCAACAGATTGGAATCGGATTTTTATCAACCCCTTTTGATTTTGAATCTGCAGACTATTTGGATGAATTTATGGATATATATAAGATTTCCTCTTCTGATTTGACCAATATTCCTTTCATCCAGCATATTGCAAGTAAGAATAAGCCCATTCTACTTTCAACAGGGGCGTCAACAATTGGTGAAATAAAAGATGCAGTGAATGCTATAGAGGAGGTTTCAACAGTTGATATTGCAATAATGCATAGCGTGCTGTCTTATCCTACATCATATGAAGATGCTAATCTGTTGATGATAAAAGATTTGGCGGAAAATTTCCCTGATTATGAGATAGGTTACTCTGACCATACCAAACCGGATAAAAACATGGCAGTTTTGACAACTGCGTATAATTATGGTGCAACAATTTTAGAAAAGCATTTCACACTTGACAAAACCCTAAAAGGTAATGATCATTCTCATGCAATGGACCCTGATGATGTAATCAAATTCAAATGGAACGTTCATTTCCTGTCAAAAATCAATGGTATGAAAAACAAGCAGCCTTTGATTTGCGAGTCTTCATCAAGGCGTCAGGTGAGAAGGTCGATTGTAGCAGCTAAAAATATAAGTAAAGGTGATTTGATAACTTCTGATGATTTGGCCTTTAAGCGTCCCGGGACCGGAATTTACCCGTCTAAAATTGATGAAGTCATTGGAAAAACTGCAAAGGTTGATATTTTGGAAGATACTTTACTTGATTTTGATATGTTTGAATAAACTAAGTTTTTCAGTATTGTTGCGGAGGTAATTTTCATGGAATTGTGAATGGAAATTATCTGCGATAATTACATCACCGTTTCCTTGAATTTTCGCTCCATTAAAATTAATCTTATTCTTTAATCTTGTATTTTGTGTAGTGTAACTTTCACCATTTGCCTTGAAGTCATCACAATATATTATTGCAACCTTTTGGCATCTATGTGGGTATAATTTTTTCTAAAATTTGTCAAATAATATTATATCTAAAAAAAGAAATTAAAATTCTGCAGAACAATCCGCAGAATATTTGCTGAGTAAAACAGCACATTTGTCAATGGTTTCCTGATCTAATTTGATAGTGCTGGTTTTGATTTTATTCAACAATTCCTCAATAAACAGATCCTCATCGGTTAGAGGCATGTTTATTACAACAACTTCATTATTAATAAAACCAACCAACGGTTCAACAAAGCAATTTTTGATATTATTGTCGTTTAAGAAATTGATTAAATCTTCACCTAATGACAATGCTTTTTGTTTAATTTTATTATCCTGAGAGAATTTTGCTTGTTTGGTAGTGTATCTGAACCTTCTTTTATTTCCATCATAAGGGATTTCCTCAATTTTGTCTTCATCCAAATCAGCAGAACCAATCATACTTAAATTTTCATTTTCTGCTTCCAATCTAAGCTTCGGATTATATTTTTGTGATAGAAGAGCATATATTCCGGTTGGACCAACTACCAAGTGGTTAATTCCTGAAGAGGATGTTGGTGTTCTGACATTATAGAAAACATAATATTCATCTGATAATGTTAACAAATGTTCTCTGATAATACGGGTCCTTTCTTCAACCTGTTTTTCATCTCTTGTTTTGTAAAGTCCATATGCAAGCATTATTACTCCAATAAATATGGTAACTATTCCAATACCGCTATTTAGAAGTAATATTTCAATGATACTTATAAAGAAAATTCCAATACCCACAATTAAAATGATGTTGTTAATTTCTAATTTACTTGCATCAAATCCTACATCAGGATTGTTAATTGACTTTGTCTCAGGAACTACCTCATCAATGGATGGTTCTGAAAGGCTAATCTTATCAAATAAACCTTCAGAGGACTTTTCAGTATCAGGATAATACTTGCTTACGCTTTTGAAAAATTCATTCTTAAGGAAATTCATCAAAACATTGTAGTCGTTAGTTTTTGGAATTGCAAATTCTTTTCCAAATTTTGATAAAACATCATCTGGAATGGTGGTTCTGGCAGTTCTTGTAGCAACTTCCGCTTCAACTTCCAGTTCTTGCTCTCTTTTTTCATCATCTGCAATTCTTAACATATGTTCTTCTGAAAAGAAATCTCCAATTTTATCAGTAAATGATCTTAAAGAATGGTCATTTTCTTCATTTGTTAATTCTTCAGATGTTGGGTTTTCAACTTGAGATTGTTGTCTAATGCTTGTTATTTCTTTCTGTCTTTCTTCAAGATATTTGTCAAGTTCTTTATTCATTTCATCATCTAAATATCTTAAAGAACCTCCACAACTGTCACATTCATAATCAAGTATGCTATCGCTACTTTTAATTTTATATTTTAATCCACAGTCCTGACATTGAACAATATATGAATTATCATATTTGAATGAGTCAATAAATGAAGATTTATCTTCAGTTTTCTCATTAGAATAATCTTCAAAGTACTCTAAGTCACCTGCACATGAAGAACACTCAAATGTTGTGATATCGTCATCATCATCGAGTTGGTATTTTGCACCACAGTTCTTACAGCATACAACTTTCATAATATCCTCTTAAAAATTGCTTTTATGATATTATTTTTTAATTTTTTTTATTATATATGTTTCTAATATTCGTTAATGCATTTATTCTAAATGCCTTCTATTCGCTTTTCAATATTATTCCAATTGTATTCATGTTCAATTTGTTCTTTTGATTATTTTCCAAATTTTTTACATAAATTTTAATCATTTAACAACTTAAAAATACCATCGGATAAATCTTTTTTGTTAAATTCACAAACGGAGCATATATTGTCATTTATTCATAGGGAGATATTTTTAATTTTTGTTAAAATCAGTGCTTTAAACAGGCCATCGCTTCAGCTCTGCTGCGGTAAAAAGCCATATCTTGGTGATAATGGCTTTCTTGGGGATTTTTAAAAATTTCTTTTAATTTTTCTTGAAAAAATGGAAGAACTGACCCATGTGTCTGGAACATATGGGACTTTGTTCTTTTTATTAACTGATTTTTTCATATATGAGTTCATCATTAATGCTTTTTATCAGTGTATAATTGGTTATATTGTTTAATGGTTTATCTGAAATATAATACGTTGCGTTGCTTATGTCAATCTCAGATATTAAATCACTATCAATAGGAATTGCTTTTTTCCCTAACCACCAGTTGTATGCCCTTACATTGTGAACTCCAATGGTCATGTTTTCATAATCCGGATTGTTTTCAATAATATAATCCGAAGCGGCCTCTATTGATTTAAATTCATTTGTAGGTTCAAATGTGAATGTGAATGTGAATGCCTGGATGATGAAAAGTACTATTAGAATTATTGGAATAATGTTTCTGTTAATCTTTAAATGATTATTGATGGTGTTTATTGAAACCAATATGAAATAGATTACAGCCGGGAAAATCGGAAGTATGTATCTGTTTACTTTGATTGAATAATAACTGTAAAATATGATATTTGAAAATATCCATGCAAGCATAAAATAGTCGCTTTTATTCGTACTGTCTTTACCCAAACAGTAAATGCCTATTATGGTCAATACTGTAGTTATCATTGAACTTACTCTTGTAAAACTGATGATTGCCAGTATAAAGAATATTGCAGCGATTAAATCGGTTTTTTGAGGTTTTCTTTTATTGTCATATATGTGGATGCACAATCCTATAATCAGCAATGCAATCACTCCCCATGCCAGGGGTGTGGCATTTTCTAAAATAGGATTTCCGTCAATTACAGTATGTGAATTTGATATGAAATTGGCGAAATTAATTACATAAAAACTCACATCAGTATTGTATGCCGGATCAACGTTTGTACCTTGATGACCCTGTATTCCTCCGGAAATTTGGTCTCCCGCACCAAAGGTGCCATGGCCCATTGGTATTATTGCAGACAGGGTTATAATGGTCAGGAGCAGTCCGATACCAATGCCTCTTAAAATATATTTCAAATCGCCTGAATCGATTTTAAATCCTTTTTCAAAAACATAATACAGTATAAATGCAGGCAGGGTTAATAATATTGTATATCTTGTAAAAACACCCAAAACCAGAAATAATATGGCATGCTGGTAAAATTTTGGATTTTCATTAACTGCAAGGATGACAAACAATGCTGTCCAGATAATCATTGAAACTGCAGGAATATCTAATGTACCGTTTGCAAACCATGTTAGATATAATGTTAGGGATGAATAAATGATTGTTCCGGTCAAACTTAAGTTTTCATCATGAAATCTTTTTAAAAGCAGGTAAAAGCCCAGATTTCCAAATATTGCAAAAGCTCCTGTTACAAAATATATTGCATGCTTGTCAACATATCCCAAATGAAAGAATATTGATGTTAAAAAACAAATCAGTGGGGATAAATAAATTGTTCCAGTTGATCTGATGTTTGTTCCTGTATAATACAGGCCATTTAAAAGATAAACATAAACATCAGAACAGTAAACTCCTAAATTATCATTGAAATTAATATAGTACCCGACCAATATGGTGCTGAAAATTAAAATAAATAATAAATAGTATTTGTCTTTTTGATTTAAATTGAATTCCTCAAACATTATTATTATTTTTCTTAACTTATGTATAAATAGTAAATGGTGTTAGAAAAATGATCCAAGTGCAAATGCAAGAAATGCAATCAACATTCCAATCTTCAAATACTTGGATGATTTGTGGGCGGTTTTTTCATCTTGTGATTTTAAAATCATTATTGCAGAATATATGAACAGTATAACCGCTATTGCAATAATGGCCAGGTATAATATTCCAAAAATATGGTTGAAATATAATAGCGGACATAATATGCAATCTATAATTATTAAAATGACCGCAATCAATGCAGGTATTTTTTTTCCGATTAAAATCGGCAGGGTTCGGGCTCCGTCTTTTTTATCTCCTTCAACATCTTCTATGTCCTTGATTATTTCACGTGCGGTTGTCATGACAAAAGCAAAAAATCCAAGAAATACTGATGTTATTATGATGTTGGGATTATTGAGTGTGAATCCTCCAAAAACAAATCCAAAACCTGTCATAAAACCAACTGCAAGATTGCCAATTAAAGGAGTTGCTTTTAGTTTGTATGCATATAGATAAAGTATTGCATCTGCAAGTATCACTATGATAAAGGGAATCCAGTTATCTGTTAGGAAGCTGATTAAAAATCCGCATACTGTTCCGGCTAAAAATAACAGGTATGCATAGTTTTTTCCATTTTTAAGTGAAATTTTGCCGGAAGGAATCGGTCTTTCGGGCTTGTTGACTAAATCAATATTGTAGTCAAAATAATCGTTGATTACATTTCCGGCTGCGGTTTCAAAAAACACGGCCATCATTGCAAGTATTACTGGGATGCTTATGGTTTTATCAATAAGTGCAACTAATATTATTGATATTGCTCCCATCAATGCATTTCCGGGTCTTAAAATTTCAATATATGGATTCATGTTTATCCTCAAATATAATTTATGATTATTTATAAAAGTATTTTTGCATAACCTCTATTGAAATTAATGGGGGAGGGATATTGAATGCGATTTAGAAATTTTTCATTGCTTTTAGAGGACAGCAAAAATCCTGAAATCATGTTTTCATATTCTGTTTCATTATTTCACATTGTCGGTTAAAATAGTCTCATTGGAAGTTTTAGGAAAAATAATAATGGGTTCAAATTCATATTTGGGCAAATATTTTTCATGTCCTGCAATCTTTTTGAAGCTATTTCTTGATTGATTATAAAAATGTAATAACTAATATTTTCTTCAATTTTTTAATTCCAAACAATAATTATATAAAGTATATTAGATAACATAATATTAGTATTTTATTTATTTAAAGTATTATTTTATTAATTTATTAGCTGGTGTTTATATTGGATAAAATAAAAATAGCGATTGTAGGATTGGGGAATTGTGCAAGTTCCTTAATTCAAGGAATATATTATTATGAAGATAAAGACCCTGAAGATGCAATAGGACTTATGCATTGGGATATTGGAGGTTACACTCCTAGTGATATTGAAGTTGTGGCTGCTTTTGATGTGGATGCAAGAAAAGTCGGTAAAACTATAGATGAAGCAATTTTCGCAAAGCCAAACTGTACAACCATATTCCAAAAGGATATTCCAAAATCAGATGTTAAGGTAAGTATGGGTCATGTTTTGGATGGCGTAGCTGAGCATATGTCAAACTATGATGATGAATACACATTTGTTGTAAGTGACGAGGAACCTGTTGACGTTGTGAGCGTCTTAAAGGAAAGTGGTGCTGAAATATTGGTTAATTACTTGCCTGTGGGTTCTGAAGAAGCTGCAAGATACTATGCTCAATGTGCACTTGATGCTGAAATCGCATATGTCAACTGTATGCCCGTATTTATTGTAAGTGATGATGAATGGGATGCTAAATTTAAGGCAAAAGGAATTCCTATTGTTGGTGACGATATTAAAGCTCAAATTGGTGCTACTATCACACACAGAACACTAGCTAGTTTATTCATGGATAGGGGAGTTAAATTGGATAAGACCTATCAAATCAATACTGGTGGTAACACTGACTTTTTAAACATGCTTAATCGTGAAAG
>NZ_CAMJUE010000047.1 GCF_946408925.1 uncultured Methanobrevibacter sp. | reverse complement strand
GTCCTATCGAAATACCTAACTACTACGACGAAGGTGTAGGTATGGTAAAAGCTGCTTACATTCCATTCCCTCAAGCTGTACCATTATGTGCAACCATCGATAAAGACTACTGTATCGAATGTAACTTATGTGTACAAGCATGTGGACCAGACGCAATCGACCACAACCAACAACCTACCAAAATTGAATTAGAAGTTGGTACTATTATTGCTGCAATCGGTTACGACCCATTCGATCCATCCGGAATTTACCAATACGGATACGGACGTTTCTCAAACGTTATTACTGCTATGGAAATTGAAAGGATGATTAACGCATCCGGACCTACCGGTGGTCACGTAATCAAACCTTCCGACGGTATCGAACCTAAACGTGTAGCATTCATCCACTGTGTCGGTTCCAGAGATGAACAAATCGGTAAACCATACTGTTCCAGAGTATGTTGTATGTACTCCATGAAAAACGCTCAATTATGTATTGACCACGAACCTGATACTGAAGTAACCTGTTACTACATGGATATCCGTTCATTCGGTAAAGGATACGAAGAGTTCTACAAAACATCTCAAGAAAAATACGGTATTGAATTCATCAGAGGTAAACCTGCACAAATCTTCGAAAACGATGACTTAACCTTAACTATCAGAGCAGAAGACACTTTACTCGGTAAAGTAACTGAATACACTTATGACTTAGTTGTATTAAGCGTTGGTCTCGAACACTCCGCAGGATCCGACGAACTCAGACAAACCTTAGGTCTTTCCAGATCTGCAGACGGATTCTACATGGAAGCTCACCCTAAACTCAGACCTGTTGACACCTTAACTGACGGTGTTTACATTGCTGGTGTAGCACAAGGTCCTAAAGATATTCCTGACTCCGTAGCACAAGGTTCAGCTGCAGCATCCAGAGCAGCTATCCCAATGGCTAAAGGAGAAGTAGAAATCGAACCTATTATTGCATCCAACGACGAAACCGTTTGTGGAGCATGCCAAGTATGTGTTGAATTATGTCCATACGGTGCTATTGCTATCGCAACCGGTGTAGGTGGAAAAGAATTTGCACAAATTAACACCGCATTATGTAAAGGATGTGGTACTTGTGTAGGTGCATGTCCATCCGGTGCAATGAACCAACAACACTTCAAAACCGAGCAAATTATGGCACAAATCAGTGCTGCTCTTGAAGACATAGGTAAATAGATTTAGAGATTTAATTTCTCTATTTCTTTTTTTTCTTTTTTTATATAGGACTCTAATCATCGACCATATATTCAAGAGATTATTTTTTTTGATTTCATATTTAAAACATTTTTAAAGCAATATTTCGCATTGAAAACAATTTTACAATTTTAAAAACTATCAAACTTATATTAGTTATTGTTTAATATAATATTGGACTAGTCTATGAAAGTTTTTGCTTGCTTAAATTAATTCACCCCATAAAAATTAAGGTGAAAATATGACTAAAAAAGAAGAATTATTACTAATGCTAATAATTACTATTATTCAACTCATCACCAAGTTAATCAAATAATTATCTATGGACTGTCGAATTCAAAAAAATTTTTAGTTTAGAATTTCCTTTGGTTAGATTTTTTCTTTCATGATATGTATCAAAAATTTTAAATAATGTAAAATATAAAATTAATTTGTACAAAAAGTAGATAATTACTTGTTTGTAAATTTTTATGGGGGTAAATATATGAGGTTAGATTAATTCTAACTTTCATATTATTTATTTAAACTTTTTTTCTTATTATTATCTTAAACTTATTTAAACATCGTCATCTAATAGTTAATCATGAATTATAATCCAAAGATTTTACTCTATATTTTAATGTTGTCAACAATGGGAATCAATACTCCATTAAGTATCATAGGCATCATATCACAAATATCAGAGTACTTTAACACTTCCATCGCTGTTTCCGGATTATATGTATCGTCCTTCACATTCACAATCGCCATAACAGGATTGTTTATACCGATTCTATTTTCCAAATTTGAAATTAAAAAGACATTCATCTCAATTCTTGGCATTTTTGCCATATCGAATTTCATAATAATATTTACAGACAGCATCTACATCGCAAGCTTTTTCAGAATTTTTTCAGCAGTATTCTATCCTGCATTCATTTCAATCGCCCTGACATTTTGTGAAAAGATTGCACCCGCTGATCAAAGACAGGACTATATCACCAGGATATTGCTTGGAATTTCAATAGGAAGCATAGTCGGACTTCCAATCACAACAGGAATTGGAACGGTCCTCGGCTACCAACTTGCCATGACATGGATCTTCTTATTTAACCTGATAACTTTAATCCTAATCATCATATTCTTCCCATCAATACCCGGAAAATCAAAAAGCTATGAGATGCCGTTATCCGGCCTGAAATCTAAGGAATTCATTTTGGCAACTGTCGGAATCATCATGATGCCGATCGGCGCTAGCATTGTATATAATTACCTGCCGTACTTTTTGCAGACTGTAAGTCATGTCTACACATACAAACTGAGCGTTTTCCTTTTTGCATATGGCGTCATTTCCATTTTCGGAACATGGCTGGGCGGAAAATTGATTGCAAAAAGGGACAAGGCAACATTGATAATTTTCCAGCTGGTATGCACAGCAGTATTTTTAGGCATTTATCTTTTAAGCGATTATCTGATTCCGGTTTTAATTCTGATTCTGGTCTTTGGAATTCTTGACGGAATGGGATATAACCTTATCCAATACATCGAGGCATCAGTTCTTCCCGACACTCCAGAACTTGCCAATGGCATTTTTTTAAGTGTGTTGAACGGTGGAATTGCAATAGGCATTGCCATAGGTGGATTCATGGTCGATGGATTGGGTGTGATGTCCATATTTTTAGGTGGAATAGTCTTTTTACTTGTTGCATTTGCTGTTCTGGTTTATGTTATTTTATTCATGAAAATTGATTTAAAATATGTTTAACTGCAATTAAAGGTTTATAAGTCAATTTTTTAATTAAAACAATTTTTCAAGTTAGAAAACTAACTTTGTACAAAGTTATTTAACTATTTGTATGTTTGTTAGGATTTAATATGAAGTTAGATTCTTTCTAACTTTATATTATTTTTTAGTATTTTTTCTATTTTTCTAATTAAAGTCTTAATATTCATAACTCTTATATTATAAGATAAACAAAAATTAAATCATAAATATATAATTGGATATTAGGTGTAGTAAATGACTAATTATCATGATGAAATATTAAAATTTGAAGAAATAGCAAAAGAACATACTCAATACATGCGAAACAGTATAAATTTGATCGCTTCAGAAAATGTTACAAGTGTAGAAGTAACAGAAGCTCTGGCAACCGATTTTGCACACAGATATGCTGAAGGACAAGCATTTGAAAGATTCTACGAAGGATGTCAATATGTCGATTTAGTTGAAGACATGACCAAAAAGCTTTCCTGTAAGGTATATGACTGTGATTATGCTAACGTTCAACCGGTATCAGGTGTAACAGCCAACCTTGCAGCATTCTTTGGATTTGCAAAACCTGGTGAAAAGGTAATGGCACTTGAAGTACCTTCCGGTGGTCACATCTCTCACGCAGATGTAAGTGCTGCAGGTATCCGTGGGCTCAAAACAGTATTCCATCCACTTGATAAAAATGTGATGAACATCGATATCGATGCAATGAACAAGAAGATCCTTGAAGAAAAGCCAAAAATCGTACTGTTCGGAGGAAGCCTATTCCTATTCCCACACCCAATCAAAGAGGCACGTGAAGCAGCCGATGAAGTCGGAGCTACCATAATGTATGACGGTGCACACGTTTTAGGTTTAATTGCAGGTGGACAATTCCAGCAACCTCTAAAAGAAGGAGCAGACCTTATGATGGGAAGTACCCACAAAACATTCCCTGGTCCACAGGGAGGAATCATCCTTTCACACAAGGAAAATGAGGAAATCATAGACAATGCAGTATTCCCTGGTGTTGTCAGTAACCACCATTTGCACCACCTCTTAGGTTTAGGTATTGCAACAGCTGAAATGCTTGAATTCGGAGAAGCATATGCAAAACAGACCATAAAAAATGCACAGGCTCTCGGTCAGGCAATGTATGAGTTAGGATTCAATGTATTATGTGAAGACTTAGGATTCACCCAGTCCCACCAGATTGCTGTTGATTTATCCGACATCAGATCAGCATCCGACATCGCTAAAGAACTGGCCGACAACAATGTGATTTTAAACAAAAACCTCCTTCCGGGAGATGACCGTGACAACTCCGATGATCCATCAGGAATCAGGATTGGTACTCAGGAGATTACAAGAAGAGGCCTGAAAGAAAAAGAAATGAGTGAAGTGGCTGAATTCATCAAACGTGTGGCAGTGGATAAGGAAGACATTGCTGATGAAGTTGCAGAATTCATGAACCAATACACTACTCTCGATTACGCATTCTCAGACAGGGATGCTTACGAATATCATAAATTATAGATTATCATGAGAATAGCCTTCGCATTTACAGGAGCCGGTCATTTACTCCGTGAATCAGTACAAGTTTCCTTGCAATTGGCAAAGGAACATGAAGTTACAGTGTTTCTCTCAGGGGCGGCTGAAGAGGTCCTTAAGATGTATGGACTTTATGAAAGCGTTGTCAGCATAACAGGCGGTAAATACCGTGAGCTTGCAACTGATTCAAACCAAAAATTCTCATATCCAATTACAGGTCGTCTGTCACTGGGCAAATACGACCTTTTAATAGTTTCACCTGCTACAGCAAATACAGTTTCAAAAATAGTCTACGGAATAGCGGACACACTCGTGACCAATGCGGTCGCTCAGGCAGGTAAGGGTGCCGTACCTGTATATATGGTTCCAGTTGACATTCACCCGGGACCAATCGATACTGTGCTTCCTTCAAAGATGGAGCTGTCAAAATGTGAAGGTTGTGACGATTGCGTTGCCGCACTGGTCTGTGAACAGGGAGCAATCATACCTCATTCAGAAATAGACCTGACAAAATGTATCGGCTGCGGATTGTGCAGAAACTCATGTCCAAACGATGCAATTTCAGAAGGCAAAATCATCACAATCTATATGCGGGACATAGACATTGAAAATACCCGCAAACTTGAAAGCATTGATGACATTAAAATATTTGAAAACCCTAATGATATTCTAGATGCAATCTAGTTTATCTCCTATTTTTAATTTTAACCTGTTTTTTCTTGTCTCCAAAATATATTTTGCCTGTTTTTTTGGTTTGTAAAACTTCCACGGCTTTAACGTCGCCTTATCGTATATTGTCTTGTTTTCATCGATGAAGTAGATGTCTATTGCAAATCTCATAAACATCGTATGTATCGATGAGTCGGTGAGGTTCGTAAAAAGCAATCCGTTTTCAAATCCTTTCATACCCATAAGGCCTTTAAAACGTTTAAAAAATGTATCTGCAAGTATGATTTTCATAAATAATTATTCTATTTTTTGATATATAAGTTTTTAACAAGTTAAAAGCAATATTGACTTAAATGTAGCTTTTTGATTCGATTTCACCATCGATCATGTCCTGAATCGCTATTTTGAAGTCCTCCTTTTCAAACGCTCCGGGCACTATCAGCTGCTCTTCGGAGATGTTCAGGAAATACAGCGGTATTGCCTCGACGCCCATGACTATTGCATCCTCCTCTTCAATTTGAACTTCAAAGTTATATGCATCGCCTTCAATAACATCTTTTATTTCACTTTCATCCAAACCCAGTTCGCTTGTGATTTCAATCAGGGTTTCGGTATCGGCGATAATCCTGTTTTCAGTGAAGTTGGCCTCATAAATTTTAAAAATAAGTTCTAAGCTAATTTCAGGATATTTATTTTGAATGTATTTGACCAGTCTGTGGGCATTTCTTGAGGATGTCAACTGTATGTCAGTATAATTCAGTTCAATTCCATCCTTTTCAGCGATATTTTCCGTTTCAATAATATTTTCTTCGGCCTTTTCAGGTGTTAGGCCATATTTCAAAACGTTTTGTGTGATGATGGAACTGGTTGGAGTCGTAAACAATGTTGGATACAGTTCAAATGGCTTCATCTGCCAGTCAACTTCAATATCCATTTCATCAACTGCTTTTTTTAGTCGCACCAATCCGATATATGAATTAGGACAGTTGAAATCACTCCAAAAGATTATTTTCATTTTTTATCCTCTTTTTTGGATTTTGATTTCTTTTTGGATAACTTGTAAAGCTTTGTCAGGTTATCGATTGTTCTAATGATTGTGTTGTATTTTCTATAAAATCCCATGATTATTATTTTGAATCTTGTATTATATGTAGTTTTATCCACATATCCATTTCAATTCCACTTCAAATTTTACTAACATCAATGTTAATGTAAATGTCACTTAAAATACTTTAAGCAATTTCATTAACTATTAAAATAATTTGCCATTATTTCATTTAAATTGCAGTTAAAGTCGAATCCATTTTCCGTTTTTTGTTAAATTCAATAACATTTATTTATTAATTAAAACAAAAAATAACATATTGTAAATTAATTGATAAGTGTGTCGTTAATCTGATAAATATTAGTTAATATTTAAATCACACGCTTATCCAAATGCATTAGTTACGAGGAGTTAAAAAATGCCAATAAAAGAGGCAGATAAATCATACGATCATGATAAGATAGAAAAGAAAGTTCAAAAATTCTGGAAACAGGAAGAAACTTTTAAAAAGGTAAATGAACTGAGAGAAAAAGGCCCAAGATACTCATTTTTGGATGGTCCGCCATACTGTAGTGGTAAAATACATCTGGGAACAGCCTGGAACAAGGTCATCAAAGACTCATACCTGCGCTACAAATCCATGAACGGATTCAGCCTAAGAAGACAGGCCGGATGGGATATGCACGGATTGCCTATTGAAAATAAGGTAGAACATATAATGGGAATTCAGTCCAAGCAGGAAATTGAGGAAGACATCGGAATCGACAAGTTCGTCGACAAGTGTAAGGAATTCGCTATTGAAAACAAAATTGCAATGGAAAACGAATTCGACCAGTTAGGAGTTTGGATGGACTGGGATGACCCGTACATGACACTGGACCCTAAATACATGGAATCATCATGGTGGATGCTTAAAAGAGCAAATGAACAGGACCTGCTTTTAAATGACCAAAGAGTTATCAGCTGGTGTCCTCACTGTGGAACCGCTCTTGCAGCTGCTGAAATCGAATACGAAGAAAAGGTTGACCCTTCCATTTACATTAAATTCCCTGTAAAAGGCGAGGAAAACACTTACTTTTTAGTATGGACCACCACTCCATGGACATTGCCTGCCAACCTTGCAATATGTGCAAATCCTGAATTTGACTACGTCTATGTTTCAAAAGACGGTGAAACCTACATCCTGGCCGAAAACCTCATGGAAGATGTATTGGGAAAACAGGTCAAAATCCACAGAACCAAAATCCCTGCCGAAAACGAGGATGAGGAAGACCAGATAATCGAAGAAAAAGAAGTGATGTATGAAATCATAAAGACCGTTAAAGGCGAAGAGCTAATCGGTCAGGCTTACGATTACATTTTAGCTGATGAGATTCCAAAACAAATGGAATTCGATGCTGAAATCGAAAAGGTTCATACAATATTACCTGGTGACCATGTAGAGCTTGGTGAAGGTACAGGATTGGTACACACCGCACCGGGACACGGTCCGGACGATTTTGAAGTCGGTAAAGCAAACGGACTTCCAATATTCTGTCCTGTTGGTGAGGACGGATGCTTCACAGAAGAAGCGGGCAAATATGATGGAAAATTCACCAAAGAAGAAAATCAACAAATCATCGATGATCTTGAAGCTAAAAACCTAATGTACCGTGCAGAAACCATTGAACACAGATACGGAGTATGCTGGAGATGTAAAACTCCTATTATCTATCGTGCAACCAAACAGTGGTTCTTAAAAGTAACCGACATCAAACAGAAAATGCTTGATGAAATTGAAAAAGTCGAATGGGTACCTAAATGGGCCGGTGAAGGAAGGTTCCATGACTGGGTGGACAATGCACGTGACTGGACTATTTCCCGTCAAAGATACTGGGGTATACCAATACCAATCTGGGAATGTCCTGACTGTGGAGAGCTAAAGGTAATAGGTTCCTTAAATGAACTTAAAGAAGAATCCTTGAATGAAATTAACGTAACTGATGCAGAATTAATCCACAGGCCATACGTGGATGAAGTGGAAGTGAAATGTGACTCCTGTGGAAAATCAATTAAAAGGATTCCTGATGTATTGGACGTATGGATCGACTCCGGTGTAGCGGGATGGGCATCCCTATACTACCCTGAAGAAAAGGAAAAGTTCGAAGACTGGTTCCCATATGACTTCATCACCGAAGGTCACGACCAGACCAGAGGATGGTTCTACTCACAGCTTGGTACCGGAGTAATTTCAATGGGTCAAAGTCCATATAAAAAAGTACTGATGCATGGATTCGTTCTGGATGAGCACGGAAACAAGATGTCAAAATCCTTAGGAAATGTAGTGGCTCCTGAAGAGGTCATTGAAAAATACGGAGCGGATGTGCTCAGATTCTACCTTTTATGGGCTTCAAAACCATGGGATGACCTTAAATTCGTATGGGAAGAACTCCTCAACATCAACAAGATGTTCAACATCCTATGGAACGTATACGTATTCTCAACAACCTACATGTCACTTGATGACTTCAACCCGGTGGGATTAACAGAAGACGACATGATCCTGCGCTCAGAAGACAAATGGATTATCTCAAAAGCTAACTCATTAATTAAAGAGGTTGCCGAAGACCTTGACAACTTATTCTTCCACAAGGCAACACGTAAAATCAACAATTTCATACTTGAGGACTTAAGCCGATGGTATGTAAGGCTCATCCGTGGAAGAACATGGGTTGAAAGCGATGACCCGGATAAGCTCGGTGCATACTACAGCCTATACACTGCACTCGTTAAGTTAATCCAGGTGTTATGTCCGATTGCACCTCACGTTTCAGAGGAAATCTATGAAAACCTTGTAAAAGGAGTGAACCCTGAAGCACCGGAAAGCATTCACATGCTTGACTGGGGATACGATGAAGATGCAATTGACTCAGAGCTCGAAGCCAAAATGGATGTTGCACGTGAAGTAATCGAAGCATCAATAAGGGCAAGAGACATGGCACAATACAAACTCAGATGGCCGGTATCAGACATAACCGTAGTGTCTGAAGATGAAAATGTCTTGAAAGCTATTGAAGAGTTAACTGACATCATCAAAGACCAATCAAATACCAAAGAAGTGTTAGGAGCTTCAGAATTTGAAAAATTATCATACAATGCAAAACCTAACCTCAAAATACTCGGTCCGAAACTCAAAGGAGACATGGGTAAAGTCGTCAAAGGATTGAAAACCGCTGACGGCAATCAGATAAAAGCAGAGCTTGAATCAAACGGTACAGTAACAATTGAAGGAATTGAACTCAACTCTGAAGAAGTGTTATTCGATTCAGAACTGCCAGATGACTTTGTATCATCAGAATTTGAAGGCGGAAACGTATTTGTAAATACCAATGTCACACTGGAAATCAGACAGGAAGCTATGGCACGTGAACTCATTAGAAGAATTCAGGACATGAGAAAAGACATGGATCTTGATGTTGAAGCAAACATCAATGTTGATGTTGAAACCTCCGCTGAATTCAAGGATTTAATCGTACCGCAATCTGAAATGATTTCACATGAGGTAAGGGCAAACAGCTTAATCATAACTGACACAGAAGAATGCAGCAAAGATTCTAAAGATTATACCAAAGAATGGGATATCGAAGGAGAAAAAGTAATAATCTCAATTAAAAATTAAGGGTGTTAAAATGACTTTAACAGATTCTGAAATGGAATATATTGAAGGAATCCTCGGCAGGAAAATGAACGAGCTTGAAGAAGGAATGCTTGACGTAATGTTTTCAGAACATTGCTCATACAAAAGCAGCAGAAGATTCCTCGGAGCATTCCCGACCGAAGGAGAAAACATTATCTTAGGTCCGGGTGACGATGCAGGACTTGTAAGCGTGACCGATAAATACGCATTGGCAGTGGGTATGGAATCACATAACCACCCATCAGCTATCGAACCGTATGGTGGAGCAGGAACAGGTATTGGAGGAATACTAAGAGACATTATCTCAATGGGAGCAATGCCAATAGCACTTCTTGATTCATTAAGATTTGGACCATTGGAAAACGATCAGAAATCAAGATATCTGTTTGAACATGTGGTTAAGGGAATTTCCGATTACGGTAACCGTGTGGGAGTTCCAACCGTTGCGGGAGAAATAGAATTTGACGAATCATTCAGAACAAATCCTCTTGTTAACGTAATGTGTGTAGGGCTTGTCGAAAAGGACAAAATCGTACGTGGACAGGCACCGAATGTAGGTGACGTATTCCTATTGATGGGAGGAACAACCGGACGTGACGGAATTCACGGTGTAACATTCGCATCAGAAGAGTTAACTTCAGATTCAGAAACCGAAGACAGGCCGGCTGTACAGGTTGCTGACCCTTTCACCAAAAAAAGAGTTCTTGAAGCTTCTTTGGAAATTTTAGAAAAAATCGATGTAAGCGGTGTTAAGGATCTCGGTGGGGGAGGACTCACCTGCTGCATATCAGAACTGGTTGATGAGTCAAACAATGCTGCATTTGTTGATCTGCGTTCAATTCCGTTAAGGGAAACAGGAATGACTCCATATGAAATCATGCTTTCAGAATCCCAGGAAAGAATGGTATTCGTCATAAATCCTGATGATGTGAAACTCGCACAGGAAATCTGTGACAAGCACGAAATCGTATCAGCAGTCATCGGTGAAGTGCGTGAAGGAAACAACATGATTATTTCAGATGAAGGAGATGAAATCGCAAATCTTCCAACAATCCTTTTAGCAGATCCTCCTTCAATTGAAAGACCTGTTAAGGAAATTCCGGAAGACACAGAAAAAATAGAACTTAAAGACCCTGGTCTTCACGAATCCCTTCCAAAACTGTTATCCAGTCCAAACATAGCATCCAAGGAATGGGTTTACAAACAATATGACCATGAGGTTCAGGTAAGAACAGTCGTAAAACCTGGTGATGATGCAGCAGTGCTCAGAATAGATGAAAACACCGCAGTTGCATTGACTACCGATTCAAACACAATCCACACAAAACTCTCTCCATTCGACGGGGCAGCAGGATGTGTTGCAGAAGCAATCCGTAATGTAATCTCAATGGGAGCAACACCTTATGCAGTTGTGGACTGTCTTAACTTCGGAAACCCTGAAACTCCTGAAATATTATGGCAATTCAAAACAGCCATTGAAGGAATGAGTCTTGTGGCAGAAAATTTCAATGCACCTGTAATCAGCGGTAACGTAAGTTTCTACAATGAAACCGAAGGAATCAAAATCAACCCTACACCTGCAGTTGGTGTAATCGGTGTCGAGGACATTGAAAACATAAGAACCATGGACTTTAAAAACGAAGGGGACAAAATCCTCCTTATAGGTAAAACCTATGATGAGCTTACCGGTTCAGAATATCACAGAACCATTCATAATTTAGAAAAGGGAACTGCTCCAAGAATCAGAATTGAAGAGGAAGTTGCAAACGGTCAAACCGTCTTGGATCTGATTTCTAATGATAAAGATAAGAATATCACTGCCGTTCACGATGTATCTGCTGGAGGTATTGCAGTGGCATTGTCCGAAATGGTTATTAAATCAGGTTTGGGATGTGAAGTCAACTTAACTGATGACGAACTTGACAAAATCCAATTGCTGTACTCAGAAAGCCATGCAAGATACCTCCTAACAGTCAAGGCTGATGCATTGGATGATGTTTTATCTCAAATCGATGTTCCTTGTGAAGTCATCGGTGAGGTTAAAGGAACTTCATTAAATGTAAATGACCATGAATTCAGCTATGATGAGTTAAATGATGCATATCATGGTGTAATTGAGAAATACATGGCTTAAATGGCTTGGGGGAGTTAAATGTTTTTATCAAAACTTGATTCATTAAAAAATGCTAGAAAATTAATCAGTGACAATCAAAAAACCACAGAAATCGAGGAGATTTCCATTTATGATGCTCACAAAAGGGTTTTGGCTGAAGACATTATAGCATTTCATGATTCACCTCCATTTGATAAATCAGCAATGGATGGATTTGCATTAATTGCGGAAAACACATTTGGTGCATCAAATTCAGCACCAAAACAGTTAAAAATCATAGATGCAATCGGTGCCGGAGATTTTTCATCCAAAAAAGTAAATGAAAATGAAGCTATTGTAATAGCCACAGGTGCACCTATACCTGATGGAGCCAATGCGGTTTTGATGAAGGAGTACACCACAACCGACGGGGATGATTTGACAATATATTCTCAGGTCACTCCGGGCGAAAACGTCTCTCCAAAATCAGAAGATATTGAAAAGGGCCAGAAGATTTTGGACAAAAACACTTTCATCAGATATCAGGAACTGGGCTTGATAGCATCTGCCGGTTATGACAAGGTTAAGGTATTCAAAAAACCTAAGGTTAAAATCATTATAACAGGTAATGAACTGGTTGAGCCTACAAAAGAGGAAATTGATAAGGCAAAAATTATTAACTCCAATCAGTTTACAATTAAGGCAATGGTTGAGGATTCCGGTGCAGTTTGCGATATCGGGCATGCCGGAGACACTTTTGATGAGGTAAAAGAAGCTGTTTTGGAGGCATCCAAGGAGTATGATGTTATCATGACCACAGGCGGAACTGCCATCAGTAAAGGGGATGTTGTTCTTGATGTGGTTGATGAGCTTGGCGAAATTCTATTCCATGGTGTGGCTATTAGGCCAGGTAAACCTGCAGGTGCAGGTATCATCAACGGCAAAATGGTTTTCACCCTTTCAGGTCAGCCTGTAGCTGCAATGTCTCAGTTTGACATGTTTGCAAGGAAATACCTATTTGAAATGCAGGGCAGGTCTTTTGAGTTTCATGTCACTAAAAGAACATCCCAGCTTAAGATACCTTCACAGCTCGGACGTACAGATTTCATACGTGCGGTAAGTGATGATGAATATGCCAGGCATGTGCTTAACAGGGGTTCAGGCATAATTCGCTCAATGGTTGAGGCGAACAGCTATATCATCATAGATGAAAATGATGAAGGATATCAAAAGGATGATTTGGTTGATGTAGTATTCTTTGATTCACTACTTTGGTAGAGGAAGTGTCATTTTAATGAATGGGATTTATTATTATTTGATAGCCTTTGTTGTCATCTGGGTGCTGGTTGCAGTATTTCATGAAAGGCTGTCAACTCATGGGGTGGAGCTGAACTTTCCTGTGATAATGTGGAAAACACAGCGTCTTAGAGGACTTATATCCAGGATAAACAAGCTCTCACCAAGATTCTGGAGATGGTACATGAATGTGGGAATAATTGTGGCCTTTGGAGCCATGATATTCATAACCTACACGATTGTATCCACACTGCCGAGTGTTTTTGAAGCACCATCGGTTTCAATAGTGATTCCCGGTGTCGACATTCCCGGATCTCAAATCTATATTCCATTCGTATACGGGCTGATAGGGCTTGCGACAGTTCTTGTGGTTCATGAATTCTCACATGGAGTGCAGGCCGTTGGAGAAAAGATACCTATCAAGTCAATCGGATTATTATTATTTGCAATTCTTCCGGGCGCTTTTGTGGAACCTGATGAGGACAAGTTGAAAGAGGCAAAAAAGACTTCAAGATTAAGGGTATATGCTGCCGGATCAATTGCCAATCTGTCGCTGGCCGTGATTGCATTGCTTCTTGTATCACTGTTTTCAGGAGGAATTCCACAGTTTTTTGAAGAGGATGGAATAGCGATTGACAGGATTGTTCCCGATTCTCCATCTGACGGAGTTTTAAAAGAGGGCATGGTTTTACAGGCAATCGATAACCACAAAATCAATGATTCAGAGTCTTATGTTGATATCATAAGTTCATATTCTCCAGGGGATAATGTGACAGTAAAGACAGATCAGGGCACATATAATGTGGTTCTTGACAAAAACCCGAACAACGAGTCCAGAGGATTTTTCGGAATACAGGCCAATAAGCATTTTGATTTAATAAACGATAGCTTAGGTCCGCTGCCATGGATCTTATTTGAGCTGATTGAACTTTTCCAATGGGTGGCAATGCTGAATCTGGGAATCGGACTTTTTAACCTGCTTCCAATAAAGCCGTTGGACGGCGGTCATATGCTTGAGATACTGCTCAGCTATAAACTGTCCGAAGAGCATTATAAACCGCTTGTAAATGCGCTATCTGTGGTGCTGGCAATGGTTATAGTATTTAGTATAGTGGCAGGGTTTTTATAGGTAATTATTTCTTCTAAAATATTAACATTAATTAATGATTAAGCCATATATATTTAATTGACTTAACACGATATGTCAAAATCTTTTCAGTTAAAATGGAGGTTATTAATTCTTCCATTCTTTACTGTTGTTCAGAGGTTGCAGTTGCACTATTGTAACTGCTTTGAACAACATTAAAAACTTTTTTTTTGTCTGATAAAGATAATTGGTTTTTAGAGGTTCTCCTACGTATGCTGATTAATTAATTTTCCCTATGTAGGTTGTGGGGATTCTAAAATCTATTAAAAAAAGAAAAGGAAAGAATAATAGTATTCTTTCACTTAGAAGTATCTTTCAAGGATTCCTTCTAAGATTTTGTAGTGACGGCCTTCGTCTTTAGAGCTTTCACGGAAAAAGTCTGCTGCAGTTTCAATGCCTGCTTCTTCGGCTTTGTCTGCTGCTTCTCTTTTTTCAGCATTAGCCATTTTTTCTCCGCCCATCATCCATTCGATGTTTGCTTTGAGGTCGTCTTTAATGATTCCGTTCATTTCACAGAATCTTGCTGCGTGTTCGGCTTCTTCCCATGCTAATCTTTTGAATACTTCAGCTAATTCTCCATAGCCTTCACGGGATGCCTGTCTGGACATTGCAAGGTAGATTCCAACTTCGTTGGTTTCTCCTTCAAAGTTTCCTGCAACATAGTTTTCTACAGG
>NZ_CAMJUE010000046.1 GCF_946408925.1 uncultured Methanobrevibacter sp. | reverse complement strand
ATTTAATTTATATTGTATTATTCTCAAATGATAAAATTTATATACTTTTAAAAATAAGTTTAATAAAAAGAAGATGGGAAGAAAAGGACAGAACTTCCAGATGCGGGGTCTTTGTAATAACAAAAGAACCATCTTCATTCATGGTCAACAGCATAGCATATTAATCTTATACATGGGAATGAGTAACTTAGTAGATTAAACTAAGCACATGCAAGACTAATAGCACGAATTCAGCGAATACTAAAATCCACTGGAATAGCAGCTTGTTCACCTCCATTCCAACCCTGTGGGGAACAGAGGCAATATCAATATTTCTATCTCAATTACATTAATCACCACTTGAAGTTATATGAAGTTGAATGTATTTTCTATTAATTATTTAATTGTTTTTCATAATATATAAAAATTTTAACAGAGCATTTGGTAATTAATTTTTTGACATATTTTCACATGAATTTGGACTCATTCTCCCAGTCATTCCACCATAATTTTTCAAGCATTTTAAAGGAGTTAAAAAGGATTTAAAGACTTTTCCTGAGACTTTTTTTTAGCCGTTCTCCCAGTCATTCCCCTATAGTATAGTGAGAGAGGATTATAATTGAATTGTGCATTGGGAAATTTTATTGATGATGACCTCAAATTACGATTGGAAAATCCAACTAAATATTACCTTAATCATATCCATGATGAGGAAATAATGATTGAATTAATACGGGAAGATCCATATTTATTTCAACATGTTATCAGGTTGGATTTTATTAATAAAATAAGCAATCATGATAATATACATCAATGTCCAGAATGTAGAGGCAGCATCATCAAGGATGAATCTGGAGAGGAATATTGTGAAACATGCGGTTTGGTTACACGAACCCATATACCTTATGTAGCTGGTGAAATGATTAGTTTACCTTTCGGTTTAAAATAATTAACAATGTGTTAGCTTTTGCGTTTTTAGTATATTCTTCATTTAAGTTCTTGAATTTTCGCTCTTAAATTTTAATCATTTCTTCTCATTTATTAAATTTTCCTTCAATTCAATTATTTTTTTCTTTTTCTATAAATTATGGTCATGAAAAAACAAAAAAAAGTCTATTTCTACACGCTTTTTTACACGGTGCAATATATTATCTCTTTTTTGACGAGTTTTCTTTTTTTACTTTTTTGTTTCTTAGGCAATGGTTTGATTCCACCCATGACCACTCTTAAAATTAATCTTGTTTAATAAAAATATTAATAATATATTATTTTGTTCAACACAAAAAACTAAAACCCAGTGTTTTAGAAAATCGTGTTTAATAAAATATATAAAAAACTGTTCAAAAACATAAAAAAGGTGAAATCCACATGATTGAAAGTTACAAATACAAAAGTAAAATAGCAACTGCAATATCATTCATTGCAATGTTCATAATGTATGTTGGAAAAGATGAAATAGCAAAACTATTACCCCCAGAATATGCATTCCTTGCAGGAATTATTGTAACCTTAGCAACATATATTGCAACACAAAAAACCGAAGACAAACGTGCACATGTAGCACAACAAATGGTACATGAAGAATATCAAACTGATAATGAAACTCCAGTTGAAGAAGATGCTAACGATGACATTTAAACCACTAACTGAAATAATACCTTATCGGAGGACAGTTTGGGTGACAGGATTTTTAAAAACCACATTGTCAGGAACATTAATATCAACAGGTGTTTTATTCATATTCAATGGTATCACCAGTCATCCCTGGTTCGATGGATGGCATGAAATATCCATCATAGTTGGAGTAATCGCATTAATTCTAGCAATAAGCATCATTTATATTATTGATAAATGGAAAGAAACTAAGAAAAAAGAAGAACTTGAAACCATTGACCAGCGTGCAGCTGAAATAGCTGAAGAAAAAATTTTGGAAGCAATGGAAAATCTCGAGAAATAAAAAATTATTTTTTTTTGATACATTTACAATCCTTTACACTGTAAACCTTTACATTACCCTTTACACTTTACACTGTAAACCTTTACAAAAAAATACCTTTGGATGTGTATAACATGCCGCCAAAAAGTGCAGTTGAAAGAAGTGAACATAGAGATGAAATCGATGACTTATTATTAGATGGTAGAAGTCCACGGTTTGTTTCTGCTTATTTGAAAAATGAATATAATGAAAGTATCTCTCACACTGCAATCAACAATTATAAGAAAAAACATCTTGACGTCACTAAGGAAGCAATAATTGACTACACTAATAAAAAAAGTAAAGAAGGTAAAGAAGTTCAATCTCAAAAAAACAGAGAGAAGAAAAAAGAAAAAGTTGTTAAAAAAATTTCATCTGATTTGGAGAAGTTGGATGAGATTATTGAAGATTCATTTAATACTAAGATTGACCTGGAGAGATTGGTTGGTGATCCGGATTGTGACCAGGTGAAAGTTGAAGGTTTGAAATTGAAGATGCGTCAGCAGGGTATTAGTGCTGTGAATGCTAAGACTAATATCTTAAAGCAGGAAGACCCTACTGTTGAGGTTAATGTCAATAAAGATGTTACTGTTAACTTGTTAAATAAAGTTAAAGAGAAAAGAAGGGAGTTAAATGACCTCAACAATAAAGGAAGAGATATATAGTGATAATCTTGTTTTACCTGCTGAAAGTATTGTGGATTTAACGCCTTATGATATTTACAGTACTTTAACTGTTAAGGATAGTTTACCTGCGGAACATGTTAACCAGTTATCCGAAGCATTAATGGATATTATACTGGATGATAGTGTAGAGAACCGATTATGTGTTACTCAACCGCCACGTACTGCAAAGTCTAGTTTAATTACTTTATCTTTTCCGTTTTGGTTAATCTTAATGAATCCGAAATTGAATATTCTTGTTGTTAACTATAACAAGGAATTAGCTAATGATTTCGGAGTAGTGCTCAGACAATTATTTATTGACAATAGTGATCTATTAGCTCAGCGTGATATTTTTCTCTCCAATGTGGAACATGCTAAATCATCCTTTCGTTTTGAAAATGGTAAAGGTGAATTGTTAGGTAGTATCAAGCTTGTAGGTGTTGGAGGTACAATAACAGGCCGTGATGTAGACATATGTATCTGTGATGATTTAATCAAAGGTTTTGTTGATTGCACTCAAACATTACTCGATAAACTATACGAATGGTTTAAAAACATCCTGATTCCAAGACTGGAACCACACAGTGAACTATTTATGCTCGGGACCCGATGGCACACCCAAGACATCATAGGGCGATTAAAAGAAGAACATCAAGATAAGTACCGATTCATAGAATTAAAAGCTTTAAATGAAGACGGAACCTGTATCTGGCCTAACAAATACACTCCCGAATTTTTTGAAGAACGAAGAAAAGAAGTTGGAGACAGAGTATTTGAGGCACAGTACCAAGGCCAACCATTAGATGAAACTGGTGACTTTTTTAATTTGGATTGGGTAATCTTTGAAGAATCATTCCAATACACCAATCCATTAATCACTGGCCGTGTCAGGTCATGGGATTTTGCTTATAGTAGTGAAGAACCTGGCAAGGATAACGATTACACTGCATCATGTAAAATGTACCGATTAAGTGATGACACTTATTATGTAACTGATGTGACAATGGAGAGGTACGGAGATGACCTGTTAAAAACGGTATTAGGATATGCAAAGCAAGATAATCCAAATGTCCGTATACTCATGGAAACTGGAACTAAAGGCGGTGCAGCTGAAGAATTATACAATCAATACAAGAAACATTTCACTGGTTATATGACTAAACAATCAGAACCTGTAGGCTCAAAGGTTGATAGGGCACAGGGATTTAAACAAGCATTGATGCAAGGTAAAATCCGTTTTGTATTAAACCCAAATCAACGTGAAATCTTAATAAATCAATTAAAAGGATTCCCATTAGCTAAACATGATGATTTAATCGATGCATTGTCTTATGCCTATCTGGAGTTATCTAAAAATGTAAACAATGGTGTTAAAACAACTAATAAAAGAAAACGTAAGAGGATATGATAATTTATGAGCATTACAGCATCTATAAAAAACGCAGGTAATCAATTATTCAACCGTGCAAGTAAAATCAGTACAATAGGTACTATTACAAATAAACTTAAAGGTCATATTAGTTTATTTGACCGTGACGATAATGAAAAACCCATACCTTATAAAACAGGTTTAAGCATACTACGTGACACACAGGTAGCCACAGGTTTTGATATCCTGAAGTACTTACTATCCAGTAAAAAATGGATCCTTACTAATACAGAAGAGGATACTGAAGTTTATGATTTCATATATGATATGTTAACTAACATGGATACTGAAATCAACACAGTTGTTAAACAAATGACCAGTGCTATCATGTGGGGTTATAATGTTCATGAATTAATCTTTGACGTTAATGATGAGGGTAAAATAATCATTAAAGACATTATCCCCATACACATCAAAACTTTACAGGACAAACCATTTACTTATGACGAAACCACAGGGAAACTGGTTAGTATACATCAAACTGTCGGTAAGTATGATATAGAAATCCCAGAATATAAATGCTTATTATACAGCTTCGGCTCATTGTATGATGAACTCGAAGGACACGGTTTATTACATGATTTTTTACCTATTGTCGAGGATAAGGAAAACTTGATGGATTGGGTAATGACCTTTGCAGAACGTAATGGTATACCTACAATGTATGGTAAAACTGATGATCCTATCAGTCGAGATGGAATGCTTGATGCATTTGAAGATATAGCTGATGGTACATTAGGATTAACCATTGGACCTAATGAGGAAGTGGGCATCCTGGAATCTTCACATGATGGTGAAATATTTTTCCGTGCATTACAGTATAAAGATAATCAAATATTTCGCAGAATGTTTATTGGAAACCTTCTTATGGGGGACAATAGTCAAACTGGTACTTATGCCCAGTCACAGACTCAGTTAGAGTTTGGACAATTAGTATTCGATGGAATGTTGGAAGAATCCGCTAATGCGTTACAGTCAAAGATTAATTTCATTGTGGAATTAAACTTTGGATCATCCCGCAAAGCACCAGTTTTCAGTTTTGACAAATTCACCACTGGTGATATGAAGAAGCTATTTGAAATTATAAGTCCTTTAATGAAGGAAGGTGTTATTGATTCAGAGAATAGTGCTGTTCATGAGGCTTTAAGTTTATTGTTTAAAGCTGAGGCAGGTGTCGAGTATGTGAATGAGGAGCCGGTTATGCCTGAAGAGGATTTTGATTATCAAGAATCCCCTGAGGGTACTGATGGTTTAACTAATGAGATTATTGATGGTTTAGATGAAATAATGGCCTAAAGTGTAAAAAGGTAATATAATGGTTAGTCAAGATAAATTAATCAAGAAAGGAATTTATCTCACAGACAATGTATTTGATGAAATCCTTAAACGCCTAAGTAAAGGAATACGTGCATCAGATACATTGGAAGCATTCATAACCCGAACTAAAGATTATACTATGAATAATCCTTTAGTGGTTAATGGATTTAAAGATGACTTGCTTGATATCATCCTGTGTGAAACGAATAATCATAAATTCAGTCGACCTGCACAAAAAGAATTAGTCAGATTAACAATTGAGAATCGTGTAGGTGACTTGATAGTTGATGTTGGTGACGACATACGCAATAGCGTCCGAGACATAGTAAAACATGGTTACAATAATAACCTATCACAAGATGAAATCGCAGAAAACATCACCCATCGCATAAGAGTCATTAAAAACACTCGAGCAAGAACAATAGCGCGTACTGAAATAGCACGAACCGCTACTGCAAGTGATTATGTAATTAATAAAGAACGTGGAGCAAATGCATTCACAGTTGACTGCCGTAACACAGCATGTGAAGTATGTAAACGTAAAGTCTTAACCAATGAACAACATTATATTGATAATATCTCTTCTGATAAGGGGATAACTGGTGATGTGGAATTCCACATTGATGATGTTGAAAATCTCCCTCCGTTTCATCCAAATTGTTATGATAAAGAAACAAAAGTGTTTACAAACCATGGTTGGAAATACTTCTATGATATTACTGAGGATGACAAGATATTGTCATTGAATCCTGAAACTAACGAAACAGAATTCCTTGACTATGTAAAAGTAATCAAAGTGCCTAATGTGCATGGATACTTACATCATATTCACAACAAATGGTTTGATGCATGTGTCACACCAGACCATGATTGTTTTATCCATCAAAGAAGAGACGGGGGCAACCGTGGCAGATATTTTGAGCCTCAATTCCGTAAACCATCTGACTTGACAAGTGAAAGCAGGTTTGTCAGATGCATTGATACTGACCGTGAAAATCCATCAAAAATTAATATTAATGGGTTGGAGTTAGATCCAAAAGACTATGCATTTTTCATGGCATGGTTCTTGTCTGAAGGCAGTGTATTACATAATCCAGAAACTGCCAAACAACATAGGTATCCAATCAAGATAACTCAAGAGATAGAAAGCAACCGTGAATTAATCCAACCAGTATTGGAAAGAATCTGCGAATCCATCGGGTTGAAGTTAGCTATTGGCAAATCTTACTTTGAATTTTACAGTAAAGAATTCTATGACTACTTAGAACCTTTAGGATACTCTCATGAGAAATACATCCCCTTCGAAGTATTTACATTAGATAAGGAATGCTTGAACATCTTCCTTGACAATTATGTACTGGGAGATGGACATGAAAGGAAACCTAACAAGTATAATTCAGTTGAAAGGAGTGTATTCACTTCAAGCCCAAGACTCCGAGATGGTTTAAGTTACATTGTCTTATTATGTGGTTATTATCCAAGCATTTATGTCCACACGCCGAAAGGTAAAGTTACAAAGCATGGGAATGGTGAATTTAAGCAGAACCATGATGTCTACCGGATAAGCATTAACAATTCCAATTATACCACATTCAGAACTTGTACTGTTGACATTGTGGAGTATACTGATGAGGTTTATTGTGTGGAATTACCTAAATGGCATACCTTATGGATAATGAGGGATGGTAAAGTTAGTTGGAATGGTAATTGTAGATGCGTAGCAATGTTCTTCAAAAAAGAAGGAGCAGAAAATCATACTCAGAACATTAAAGGTTCTAAAATTAAAAATAAAATAAAAGAAAAATTAGGTATTGAAACTAAAGAGTATGCACACTTAAAAACTCCTGAAGAATTAGCTAAACATTATAATTTAACTTATGATGATGGTAGTGTTAGTCATCATATTTTCATTGATGAAAAAAATGATTGTACAATTAAAATCGATAAAAATCTTACAGATGGTAAAAAACCTGTAATCGATAGCACTAATAGTTCTAAAGGAGAAATTGATTTAGGGAGAATTATTAAGAGTTATGCTGAAACTCCGGAACCTATGAAAATTGCTACTAATAATATTGAATTTTTAAATGAAGAAAGTCCAACGGAAGGAGATAATAAAGATGCATTAGCAAGTCATGAACTGGAGGGGAATGATTCTAATATTTATGTTTTCTCAAAATCTGCAGTGTATGGGAGGATTGAAGATGGTGAATCAATAGAGAGACAGTTACTCCATGAAATGAGCCATGCAATAGATTTAAATCCTGTACATGGGTTACATTTATCTGACCCTGAAAATAATAAATGCAAACATAAAAGAAGATGGGGATCAAAATGTTCAGATTATGCATTTACTGAGAGAAAAGAAAATATACGTAAAGAAGCCATAGCTGAAGCTATGTCTATGGTAGCTTATAAAAATCGCCAGGATAAATCAACTGCAATAATTAAGGTACCAACATTTGATGAAAATAAAAAATATATTGGTAATGAAGTAATAGGGTATGATGAATGGCATGAAAGGTTTAATGACTTAGCAATTTGGTTAGAAAAAGAGTTAGGTTTATAAATTATGAGAAATAATATAATAATATGATTTGTGTTGATAGTGAAGGAAATTTTACTCATCCGAATATGATTAAAATTTCTGAAGTGTTAAATGCTCATAATTTGGATGTAGATCTTCCTCAATCAGTATTGGATATCAGTGTAAGCAAAGAGTTTAAGTCAGCTACAGTAAGTAATGATAATGATAGTTATATTTTTAAATGGAAAGAGTCTACAAACACTTACACTATAGAATACACTATAATCATAAACCCCTCTGATTCTAATAAAACCATTATTGAACTTGAAGATGGGGACGTTATGGGATATTATAATATCGATGGGGATTATTATGATTCTACATTATAATATTCTTTTAAATTAATCCTATTTTTTGTTTTTATTAATTCATTCGTGCTAGCGTTAGCTTTATTTTATTTTTTACATTTTTTTAATTGAAATTTCATGTTTTTGTTAGTGTGAGCTAAAAAAACTTATTCTTTTTAATAACCGATGATGTTAACCCCTAATGTGTTAGCGGAGGCTATATCAACTAATATTTTTGAGGTGAATTACCCATGGGAAAAGAAGATAATAAACCAAATCCGAATCCAAACCCAAACCCTAAACATGGAAAAGAAGGTAAGGAAGGAAAAGAAAACAATTCAGAGAAATTTAAAAAAATGAAAGATGAATATGAAAATCAATTATCCGATAAAGACAAGGAAATTGAAAAACTAAAACAAGAACTCGCCGACAAGCAAAAAGAAGTTGATGAGGCTCTTAAAGACCTTGATGATGAAGTAGGGGATAAATTAAAAACCTCTGAAGAGTATAAGGAACTTCTTAAAACTGTTGCAGAGTTACAGCAAGAAAGAGCAGAGGCGGCTGTTGATGCATATATTCAGAAAGGAGTTATATTGCCTGTTCAACGTGAGACTGCTGTTAAATTATGCTTATCAGACAATGATACATTTATGGATTTATACAAAGACGCCAAACCAATCGTTGACGTTGGAAAACATAAATCCAAACCAGTCCCATCAGACCTTATGGGACGCATTACTAACTATTTAAAATAAAAAAGGAGGAAAATTAGATGGTTCAAGACATTTTAATGGGTCAATTAGGTGTTGTGGCACCTTTCAAATGCCACGAAGGTAAAATCACCATTGTGGAAACTAATGGTGTGGGAGGTTCAAGAATAGAACCGATAAATGAAAATCCAGTAAAACAATACCATAAAGTCACCTTGGATGGTGACATGGCAGTTAAAAATGCCGAAGCCGGAGACGTAGTTATTGGAGTAGCATACGCTAATCCATTAGACTTTGAAAATAATCCAACTAAAGATTATACTGCTGCACAAGCAAAAGCTGCAGATATGTTACGTGAATGCAGTATTGAAACTATCTTTAAGAAAATTGAAACCGTAACTGTAAAATCTGGTGAATCAATCAGTGTCGGAGGATATGTAGCATACGGTTCTACAAATATTGATGAATTCGAAGCATCAGAGAATGCAACCGACATTATAGCATTAACTGCTGTATCTGAAGAGGATACTATTATTGTTGGATTCAAATAAAACAAGGAGGATTTATAATGGAAGTATTACCAACATTATTTGATGAAAGAGCACATAACCTTGAAATATATGCTCAAAAACAAATTTTTAATCGTATGGCTATTCTTAATGAATTGCCTATGAATCAGAACGTTGCTGGTGAATTCACTAATATGGTTGCATCCAGCAATCCTGACAAATTAACTGGTGATCCAATCACTACTTCTGAAGGAGTAAACTTCAGTGAAATTAAATTTGGTGAACCATCTGAATTAAAAGGTTCCACCAAACCTAAAGGATTCATGTTCAGAATGAGTAAAAGAGTAGCTGACCGTGGAAGATTAGAATCCACTTTACAAATCTTCATTAACAAATCAATCGGCAGACTCATCAATTATTATGATGATGTATTCATGAAAGGACTTATAGCCGGTTCCGGTGCACCTGCACCAGATGATTTAACCCCTATCAGTAAGGATATTACTGGTTTTGACATCCTTGCTAATGAGATTAAAATCAAGGATGCAATGGAATTCCAGAATGAGGATGATACTGGTTTCAGTCCTAATAAAATGTACTTAAACAGGCAGGATGCTTTATATGTTAAATTAGCATTAACTGAATCAGGTTTAACTGATGAATCTGAATTTGAGTATGTGCCAACTACTAAATTGCCTGTGGGTACTCAGGTGGCTAGGGATACTGTTAATCCTACTGCAACTATTGAAAAATATGCAGACCCTGATTACAGTATATTAGCAAAATTCGAAGCTGAATCTAAAACTGGTAGATTATATGATGAAAACGGCAATCCTGTCCCTCCATCATTTATTAACATTAAAATCAGTGAACCGGATGAACCTCAAAGAAGTAATTATTACATCTTCACTGAGGCGGGTTTAAATGTCATGGAACCTTCCGGTATTATGACTATTGGTGGAAACTAGAATTAGTATAAAAGTTTCCATCACTTTTATTATTTTACTTTTTTTATTAAGGGGGTTTAATTTTATGAAGGATACATATGATCCTCTTTTGAATACTGACCAGGACAATATTAATAGGCAATTCAAAAAGAGGATTGAAAAATTAGAAAAAAGTGCAAGTAATAGTTATGATGATTCTGAGATTAAATCAGATATCGACTCTTTAGAAGCACGTATTAAAGCATTAGAAGATGCAAGTTAAAAAGAGAGGTTTGGTTGAACATGGCATATTGTTCTAAAGAAGAGGTTAAAAGTTTATTCGGTGATATTTCAGATGAGCCATCTGATGAAATGTTAACTACTGCAATAGATAATAGTACTGCATGGATTGAATCTAATTTGAAAAGGAATTATGTGCCTATACCTACCAAGAATCATGCGGCTATAAAAACTGTGGCGATTTATCATAGTGCCTCTGATTTATTATTAAGTCTTTACCATGGTGACGAGTTACCGGCTCAATATGATGTATGGTTTCAGAAAGCTCAAAGTTTACTTGATGATTATATCGCAGCGTATTTACATGGTGATGAAATCGCCGTGGAATCAGCTAATGCAATACGGCATGTAAAACACAGTAAAGCTAAAACATATAATCAGAAAAGAGGTCGCAGAGGTGTCCGTGGATGGGCGAGATAAAAGATTTCGTGCAGTTATATATTCAAGACTCTGATATTCTTGAAGAGGTTACTAATAAGTTGGCTATGAATCTTGAGAATAATATTAAGCGAGAGGCTCCGTATGATCAAGGTAGGCTTCGACGTAGTATACGTGTTGTCACTCATGTCTATGAGAAATATGCCCTTATTACAGGTTATTTTGATGCAGGTTTGGCTCCTCACGGATTCTATGTTCTGGGAGGCAGTAAAGCAGTTGAAGGTAAACTTATGAAAATGCCTTGGGGTTACCGTACAAAACGCAGAGCAATTAAACCTAATGATTTCCTGGGCCGTGGATTACAAAGAACCTTGGAGGCATATCGATGAATACTGATATAAGATACACTTTCAATGTAACAGGACAAGTGGAACCTGATTATCGTTTTGCAGTTAGCATAATCGACTGGTTAGTAGGTAATTTGAAAGAATTAACTACTGATGAGGATGATAAGTTATTTAATGAAGTTAACATTGGTTATAACGAGGAATCATTAAAGAGTTTTGGTAAAAAACCAGTCTGTGATGTGTATTTTAACAATGTAAATTATGATACTGATTTCGATGAACATACTCCTGAAACTGTTAATTCAATTGTTATATATTATCTGAAGGGAGCCAATAATCCTACATATATGAAGGCATGTGAGATTCATGATTATATTACTCAGGAATTTTTAAAAAATGATTCATTTAAACGTTTAAATGACATTGTACGTGATACATTTATTTTAAATAGTGAGATACAACCTTCCCCTGTCGGTAAGCGATGGGGTGTAATGGGTATTTTTGAATTATCTCATATTTTATATAAAGATTAAATATGGAGGAAAATTAATGACAAATAGTATACCTGATATCACTGTAGTAAGTGAAATTAAAAAAATAAAAAATGATAATCCTTTAATAAGGGATGTAGTTTGTTTAATCGGTTGTTTTGAAGACACTGAAACCTTAAACACACCTACATTATGTAAATCATTACCTGAAGCTGAAGCAATTTTCGGTGATGATGAAACCATTGATGCTAACGTAGCATTAAAACAAATATTCCACAAAGACATTAGTGGATGTTTAATTGTTAACTGTACCAGTACAACTGGCAGTGGCGAAAATGTTAATGTTACCCGTAATTTAACTGAAGCTAAAATTAAAGCAGCATGTAACCTTGTTAGATTAATTGATTTTGATTTATTATATGTTGTAACCGAATTCACTGACACTATTTTAACTACTGTTGATGATTTCGCAAAAAGCAGATTTAAAGAGAAAAGACCATTTGATTATGTTGCTGTAGGAACACGTAACACTGATGCTTTATACGCTGCAACTGCAGAAAAAATTACCAGTGGAAGATGTGCAGCATTCTTAACTCAACCTTTAGGAGTTAATGATGATATCCTAACCTTAATCGAATCTGGAGCATACTTAACTAACCTTATTGCAACATTACCTGTGGGTAATAGTTTAACTGCAAAAGTATTAGATGAAGTTACCAGTCTTGGAACTGAATACACATTTAAATGTGATACTGACGGAACCCCAATCGACCTTGGAGCAAAACTCGTCGGTTATGGTTTCTTTGTAGTAAGATTAATCAATGCATTAGACAACACTTACGAATGTGTAAACAGTGCAGGACCTAACGGACTAGACTTATACATGACCAGAGTAACTTCCTATATCGTAAATGAATTCGCATTAAGAAGAGCCTTAGGAGAATACAACGAAGTCTCCATAGACTTAATCAAATTAGAATGCGGAAGATTATACACTAAATTCACAGACACACTTGGATTAATTAAAGACATCAAATACTCTGTAGAGAAAGAAGATGCTGAAACCGTAAATGTAATAATCAGTGAATTAGTCTTTGCAGGAATCGTTACTAAAATTAATGTATTTATTTCTATCGAGGTGCAATAAACATGGCAGACAAAACTGTAAGTATTGAAGTTAATGATCATCCTGAATTAAAGATGACATTCAGACATGTTACTGAAGTAAAACCTAAAGAAGAACTTGACAGTGAAAACACTGACACTTTCGACGGTCCAGTAGGTAGAGGAACTGAAAACCCTGGTTACACTATTGATGTTAGTAAGTTAGACCTTGAAAAAGCTGAAGGTGGTTTAAGTGCAATGGAAAGATACGCTCTTCTTAAGAGAATTCTTGTTGCATTAAGAAACAACAAAGGAACCTTATATGTGTCTGAAGTATTCAGACCTAAAGGGGAAGGACCATTTGAAGCAGGGGAAATTTACAATAACATCATGTTATCCAGTAACGAGCACACTCTCGACCCTAAGGATTTAACCGCAAGGGATTTAAGTTTCACTGCAGAAACACGTACTGACGTCGACCCAGTTAGAATTTAAATTATATTATCTTTTTTTTTTAGTTGTAATGGAACTAGTGTTACAAAATTTTTTTTAACAAAAATTTGTAGCACTATATTTTTTTTTAAATATTTTTTTGTATTAATTAAAAAGGAGAATTACCAAATGTCCGATAAAAAAATTAATATTGAAGTTGAAGAAGTGAATCTTGAGGATTTAATCGTTTTAGGGGAAGATAAGTTAGTCAATATACTCATTGAATACCCTTCAGAAAACGAAGAAGGATTAATAACCATAGTGAAAAGTAAAGCTAAAATAAAACAATTAACTCTCAATGAATTACGAAACCTTGATTTAAACAATATAACTGTCAACACTGCGGTTAATATATTGAAAAAAGCATTGTACAAACAAGATGAAACTCCATTCACTAACGAGTTAATTTTAGCACTTCCTATTGGAGTGTCCTTTGCTATTGCTCGTGAAATCATGAAGATCAGTGGAGTGGATGAAGACCAATTGGGGTTTTAAACATCGATGATGGTGAATTAAAACATTTAACATTGATGCATATTTACACTGAATATAAAATTACTAACAAACCATTATCCGATATGACTTTACTTCAATATAATGCAATATTAAAAATAACTGATGAAATTATAAGATTTAAAAGTAAAAACAAACCACTGGTGGTGGTATAACAATGGCATCTGCTCAAAAAGAAGTACAAGTTAAAGTCGCAACTAAGGAGGAGCTATCTGGAGTAGAAGCAATAGAGTTGAGAATAAAAGCTCTTGAAAAGCAGAGGATACAACTGCATATTGATGCTAAAACTGATGAGTTAAATAAAACCTCTGCTCGTATTGAAGAACTTAAAAGAACAATTGCAGGATTGGAAGCCGTGCCTACACACCTTGGCATTGATATTGATGAACAAGAGATTAACAAATTAAAAGGTGAACTCGCTCAATTGGAACAGAAATCATTGGATTTGCAATTAGCTGTAGAAACTGGCGAGTTACAAAAAGCTAAAGCTGATGTTGAAGAACTTGACGGTAAGAATATTGAAGTGAACCTTGCAATGCAAAATATCAGTCAAGGAATCGACCAGGCAAAACAAGGGGTGCAAGAATTATATGGGAATGTTCAAGATGTCCAGCAAGCTGCAATACAATCCCAACAAAACGAAGCATTCCTTGCATTGAACCTTGGTGCAGATAAGGCAAAAACTACAATGAATGATATTAAAGAAATTGTAGCATCAATGCCTGGTGATGACAATACAATGAGAAGTATATTATCATCTGCACAGGCATTAGGGGCAAACTTGTCCTTTGATGACATGTCGAAAGGAGCCTCCGCTATGGCAGATTATATGGCCGGTTCCGCTGCAAATGGTAAAAATATGGCAGAGGTTGAAAATGACCTCAAAGATTATATTCTCAACGGTAACACTGCTAGTCTTGAAAGAGACAGTATCTATAAATCTCAACTTGATAAAATGAAAGATTTGCCTACTGTTCAAGAGCGTATTAATGCATTGCAGGAAGCAGGGAATGCGTTAGGTTATGCAGGTCTTGCGAATGCGGACACCATGGTTAAGAAGCAAGGTGAATGGGAAGGCATGATGTACAATGCCCAAGACCTGCTTGCTAGCATGTGGTTGCCGGCTGAACAAGGTGCAATGGATTATATTATGAACTTGGATGAGGCTAGCGGACACCTTGTAAGTATGGCAATGGTTGCAGGGCAAATGGTAGCTGGACCAATTGTAAGCTTAATGAGTGGTATATCTCAAATTGGGATGGGTTTTAAAACCTTGAAAGATGCTGCAGATTTCACTGGAATAACTGGTAAATTCAATAAGTTAAAAGAGGTTCTGGGTAGTGTTAAAACATCAGTATTGAATTTGGCATCAACAGTGAAAACCAATTTAGTAGGAGCATTTTCATCATTGAAAAGCACAATGACTGGAACAATTATACCTGCATTAA
>NZ_CAMJUE010000045.1 GCF_946408925.1 uncultured Methanobrevibacter sp. | reverse complement strand
GTTCAGGGCGACAGTCTGGTACAGGGATGTGTTAAAATGAACAAAAGGATTATAGCAGTGATTTTGATGATATTTCTATCATCAGTTATGGCTGTAAATGCGATTTCAGTTGTGGGAAATGTTGAAAACGTAACAGTTGATGTTGTAAACGTCAGTGATGGTGAGCCCTTTAAAAACAAGGCGACAGAACTTGTCAACGGCGACTCGGTAATCTGCTTTTGCGAATACAGGGACAATGTGCAATACTCAAAAGGTGTGCACATAGACCACTGGTATGTCGGTGAAAATGAGGAGGACATCGATCCTCACAGCACCAGGCTTGTCAAGGCGGAGCTCTTCTACAAGTCCGCTGACGGCAGGACAATATCCAAGGTTCTAAACGCAACCGAAGGATTTATCGATGCCTTTCCATTGATTGATGGTTATAATGCATACCGGGCCGTTGTATGGTATGAAAAAATTTAAAACTAGCATTACATGAAATTGCACTTGTGGTGAGGTTTAAAATCAATTATCCCTAAGGGGGATAATTGTCTATTTGGTAACTTTAATCTTTTTGGTCAGGCAGGTTGTTCCGTAGGTCTTGGCTGACTTGAAGCCGGCCTTGACAGTGTATGTCCTCTTGGCCTTAAGCTTGATTTTGATTTTAACCTGACCTAATGATGGATAAGAATAAGGTAATAATTGCTGGTTTGATTATTGTTATTGTCGCACTTTTGGTGGGATTGGCATTTATGATGCAGGAACCTCCAAAGGATGTTTCTAAATTAAAAATAACAAGTAATAAAACACTTTATGAAGGGGATGCTCTTGCTGCTAAGTTAACAGATGTTAATGGAACTCCTTTGAAAAATAAAAACGTTAGTGTAGTGATTTTAGATAAAAAGAATAAGGTAGTTTTAAACAAATCATTGCAAACAAATGATAAGGGAAAGATAAAGGTTGACCTTGATTTGAAAAAAGGCAAATATGAAGTTAACATATCATTTGGTGGTGATGATAAGTTTAATTCAACCAACACAACTCAAAAACTGAAAATAATGGGGGAGGTTGTTGAAACAGAACCTGTTGAGAAACAATACCTATCTAGTAGTCATTCATCTCCGTATGATGGGCTTCCTGAAGTCGATTCATCAGGTGTGACTAAAGAAGAAGCTAAAAAATATGGTTATACTTACACTGAAGAGCATGGTGGTCACTATATAGGGTCAAATGATCATTGGGATGAAAATGCTGGTGTGTATCATGATTAGGTGGAGTTTTATATTTTAAGAGCATTTTATGCTCTTTATTTTTATTTTTTTTATAAATTGTTGATATGATTTTAACTATTTTTATTTTGAAAGTTTCAATTTAGAATTTATATTATAACATTTGGATGTTTTTTAAGGGGTATGTTATGTATAATTCACAGTTCTTTTTAAGTTAGATTTTTTCCCGTTTAAATTTACATATTGTGGATATGGTTAATATAAATCTTTCTTTTTAATTAGTGATTTTAGTGAAAAAATTTATTAATTTTGTAAATCCGATCGGTATTTTTTAATATATCATTAAATAAAAATTGTAGTGATCATGAAATATTGCTTTCATTTTGAAAAATTGTTTTGATCGTGTTTTTTAACTTTTAAAGAAGTTATTTAATTATTGAGGATTGGGTATCATTAAATGGAAACTAAAAATAATGTTGGAGTTGCTAAACCTTTTTTAAAATGGGCTGGGGGTAAAAAACAAGTTATCAAATGTATTGATAAATTATTGCCTTCTGAAATTGATAAATCTAATATTATTAAGAATTATTTTGAACCATTTCTTGGGGGAGGCGCAATATTTTTCCATTTAATTAAAAAATGTGAAATAACTAATGTCTATTTAGGTGATATTAATAAAGAGCTTATTTTAACTTGGAAAGTAGTTCAAAATAATCATGAAAAACTTATTGATATTCTTCAACAATTTTCTGAGGAATATATTCCTTTATCTCCAAATTTAAGAAAAGAATATTATTATGATGTTCGTGCTAATTTCAATGATAAATTGGAAGGTTTTGATTATGGGAATATTGGTAGTGAACAAATATTCAGGGCCGCTCAGATGATTTTTTTAAATAGAACATGTTATAATGGTTTATATCGAGTTAATTTGAGTGGAAAATTTAATGTGCCTGCGGGTAAATATAAAAATCCTTTGATTTGTGATGAGGAAAATATCATAAATGTTCATAATATTTTAGAAGATGTGAATATTTATTGCCAAGATTATTCTATATCTTTAGATTTAATTGATGAAGATTCATTTATTTATTTAGACCCTCCTTATTTACCTATTAAAAAAAATAGTTTTACTAGCTATGATTCTCGTGGTTTTGGTGTAAAAGAACAAATAGAATTAAGTGAATTCTGTAAAGAAATTGATTGCAGGGGGGCTAAATTCATATTAAGTAATTCTGACCCCAAAAATCATGATCCTTCATGTAATTTTTTCAAAGATTATTATGGTAATTTAGGTTTAAAAGTATGTAATCATAAAAAAATTGAAGTCAGACGTTCAATTAATTCTAAGGGTCATAAAAGAGGTCCAATAAACGAGTTGTTGATTTATAATTATGATAAATAATTTGTTTACATGTTGAATATACATAATTTATATACTAATTTAAATAAATTCTTAAACAAAGCAATTTTACAAAGTGGGAACAATTTTGTAATATGAAAGCAATTTTGATCTTTTCAAGTAAAATGAGATCAAAAACTCTAATATAATTAGTATATAATTAATTTAAAGCCAATATGTGGGATTAGATTATTGTTGAAATTGATGTTAAATTGAATTTATGTAAAGGGATTTAAAATGAAAACATTTCAGGAATTAAATTTTAAAGAACATTATGATTCTCAAAAAGATAATTTATTGAATGATTTTTATATTCCTGCTTTGGCTAATTCTAAAAAATATCGAAGAGTAGTAGGATATTTTAATTCAAAAAGTTTAGCTTCTGTAGCTTTAGGTTTAAAAGATTTTATTTTGAATAATGGGAGGATGGACCTTCTCTGTGGTGTGGATTTAAATCCAGCTGATGTTAATATGGTCAAATTTGCATCACAACATCCTGAAGAAATATTAACCTCTAATTTTCTCAATGAATTGGATTCTATTGAAGATGAGATTGTCAAAAATCATGTTAAAGTTTTGGGTTGGATGATTGCTAATAAACTACTTCGAGTAAGAGTGGCTGTAAAAATAAATAAATATGGTGATCTTGCACCTAAGGGGGAGGGCATTCTTCACTATAAAATTGGTTTGATGAAAGATTTTAAAGGTAATCTTATCTCATTTAGCGGTTCAATAAATGAAACTTCTGCAGCTTGGGAAAAGAATGGGGAAGAATTTCATTTATTTAGAAATTGGAAAGAAGGAGAATTAATTCATTTAAAAAATAATTTGGATACTTTTAGGGATTTATGGAATTCTCAATCAGAAAATTATAAAATTTTAGAGATTCCTGAGGCGGTTGAGAAAAAATTCATCGATTTGGCGCCAACAAATTTTGAGGATTTGGTCTTTGAAAAAAAGGTTTCAAAAGATGATGCAAGTCTTGTTAAAAAAATTGAATTGTATGATTATCAAAAAGAAGCAAGAGATAAATGGTTCAATAATGATAAAAAAGGGATTTTTGTCATGGCAACGGGGACGGGTAAAACATTCACTGCACTTGGTTGCTTGGATAAATTACTTGCGCAGGAATCTCAATTATTAACGGTAATAACTGCTCCAACTAAACATTTACTTCCACAATGGGAAAATTCAATTAAAAAAATCGGTTTGAATTTTGATAAGATAATCGTAGCTACTGGAGATACGAAATGGAGAGTAAAACTTGAAGATAGTTTGTTGGATTTAAGATTAAAGAATATAAATAATTCAATAATTTTAACAACTCATGACACATTGGCAAGTAATGATTTCATTGAATATCTTTATAATAATAAGAGAGGCAAATATCTTTTAATTGGTGATGAGATGCATGGGCTGGGATCTCCTTACCGTAAAAATGGATTAAAAGAAGAGTTATATGATTTTAGATTGGGTTTAAGTGCAACTCCTACCAGATATTCTGATGAAGAGTCAGAATTTCTTTTTGAATTTTTCGGTGGGGAACTTTATAAAATCACATTAAGAGAAGCAATTTATGAATTTTATAATCCCGAAACTGGAAAATCTTATTTAACTCCATATAATTATTATCCTTACTTTTTAACTTTAAATGAAGATGAACTCGCCGGATATAAGGAAATTACATTGAGTTTGTTCAAATATCAGGATGAAGAGTACACTCGTCAAAAGGAAAACTTATTGTTTCAACGTGCAGAGATAATTAAGGATGCTCACAATAAATTCAAAGTATTTGAAGAGATATTGGAATCAATAGATGATTATTCTGGACTTATTGTTTATTGTAGTCCTAATCAGATAAAAGAAGTATTAAAAATACTTGCAAAACACAATATTGTTGCTCATAAGTTCACTATGGATGAAAAAACCATTCCAATGGATATTTATGGGGGGTTATCAGAAAGAGAAGTTATTCTAGATGATTTTGCAAAAGAAAATTATCAAGTTTTAGTTGCAATGCACTGTTTGGATGAAGGAGTTGATGTTCCATCAGCTTCAAAAGCTATTTTCATGTGCAGCAGCAACAGTTCACGAGAATTTATTCAAAGAATAGGAAGAGTCATCCGAAGATTTGAAGGAAAAACTCATGCTGATATTTATGATTTAATAGTTAAACCTTCAAGAGATAAGTTAGATAAGTCCTTGCAAAAATTTGAGGAAGCCATTTTTGAAAAAGAAAAAGAGAGGTATAAACAAATTGGATATGTTGCTGAAAATTATGATTATGTAATTGATCTTCTTAATAAAAATTTATAAGGTGAATTTATGAACTCTTCAAGGAAAATATTTAATAGTCTAAAAAAGAATTCTAATAATGAATCAGTTTCTAATTTTCTTCAGGATCTATTCATTTTAGAGAATAATGGATTGCATAAATGGAAAGATAAATACGATGAATTAATCGGCGCATATTATGAGGGGTATTTAAATGAGGATTGATGAGATTCAATTTGAAAACTTCAGAAAATATGTTGATACATCAATCGACTTTACAGAAAATGATAATGACATCCATGTAGTAATAGCCGAAAATGGTGCGGGTAAAACTACTTTTTTAAATGCAATGACTTGGTGTTTGTATGGTGAGGAACCAAAAATTAAAGATAAGGAAAATTCTTTACCTACATTAAATACTGAAATAAGTAATAATTCAGAAAACGATATTGAAAAAGCATCTGTGGCAATTACTGTTTCTGGGGATGATTTAAAGCTTATTTATAAACGTTCAGATATTTTCAAGATCCATAATGTTCATAGTGACTATTATAAAAATAATGGTAAGCGTGAAGAATGGATTGACCAAGAGTTCACTGTAACTGAAATTCAAGGTTCTGAATCTAATGTATGTCGTGAACGTGAAGAATGTGAGTTGCTTGTTGCTTCATTTATTCCAGAAGCCATTAAAGAATTCTTCTTTTTCGATGGTGAACAATTAAATAACTATTTTTTAATGTCTTCAGCCATTAAAGATCAAGTTTTCACATTATCTCATATTTTCTTGTTGGATGAAATGGAAAGAAGACTTAAGGATAGGTTGAAAAACTTAAGAAAACAGGGTAATCCAAATTCTGATGCTGATAGTAAATTACAAGAATATAATAATCAATCTAAGTTTTTAGAATCTGAATTGAAAAGATATGATAATTTAAAAATTGCATATGAATCTAAAGAAAAAGAATTAAATGATTTGATGAATAATTTAGGTACTGCACCATCAATTAAAGATATTGAAAAAAGAAGAAATGATAAAATTAAACAAAAAGATAAGTTTGAAGATTCATTAAATGCTAAAAAACAAGAATTAAATGACCTTATAATTAAAGAAACTCCTAAAATTTTTGCTAAAGACGCTTTTACGGAAGCATTGAACATTATTGAGGACAGTCGTGACGAATCATATATTTATCCAATTGATGAAGACATACTGGATGATTCTATTCATGATCATTCTTGTAAAGTTTGTGATAGGATTTTCGATGAAAAGTTAATCAACTATATTAAATCTAAAAAAGCTAAATTATATCTTATTTCACCTGAAGATAAAATATTAGATGCTAATAAGAAATTTTTCAACAGATTTAAGGATATTTCTGAAAATTATCTAAAAAAAGAGAAATCTTTACAAAATGAAATATCTAATCTTTCAGAAGCTATTGAATCTTTAGAAGATGAGATTAAAGAATTTTATAATACAATTAAAGTTAATGAACATCTTAGGGAAAGTATTGATAGAAGAGATGAACTTTTGAAAATTTTACCAAATAAGAAATCAGAACTTGATAACTTAAAAAATAATAATGAAACTTTGAAAGTAAAAGTTCAAAAAATACATGAAGAATATCTTAAATTGTTAGAAGATGAAGATGAATATAAAGAAATTTCTGCTAAAATAAAATTATGTACAGATTCTTTAGCAGTTATCAATGATGTTAAAGAAGATATGATGGGCGAAACACGTGATATTATTCAAGATGCAACCAATGAAAAATTCTTCAATTTAATCAGAAAATCAAAAACATATGGCAATATTAAAATTACTGAAGATTATGAAGTTAAATTATTTGATGAGGATGGAAGGCCGGCAGCATCATCTGCAAGTGCATCAGAAGTTGAATTATTGGCTTTAGCATTTATTTTAGCTATTCATTCAGTTTCCGGTTTTGAGTCACCATTGGTTGTTGACACTCTTTTGGCAAGAACTAGCGGTCAACAAAGATTAAATGTTGCAAAAAGTTGTTTGAATGTAAGTGAAGAAAAACAATTATTGTTATTTTTAATTGATGAAGAATATTCTGAACCAGTTCAAAGATTATTCAAGGAAAAACACGTTTCTGAATATACCTTAAAAGAATCTGAATCTGAAAAAATAATTGAGATTAGGAGTAGGTAATTATGGGAGAGATGCATAATCATTTTTATATAGAAAAGAATTACAAAGATTTTTTCAAAAAATCTGAAATATTAAATTCTTCCAGAACTGAAGGAATAATTAAAAGGGAAAATTTTATTCTTTTAATGTCATTAGGTTATTCCATTGGGTTTAAAACAAAATTTGAAAACCCAAGAGCTCAAGGAAATGATACATTTGTAATGAATCAATTAACGGATGAAGAGCTTGCTTTGGTTTATGCTATTGCTATAGCTGATTCAAAAGATACTGAAATAGTAAATAATGACCTTAAGGTTGCAGATATTGCTATGGAATATGCGAATACGGGTATAATTGCTCTTAAAAATTTAGAAGAAAGTTCTCAGAAAGGCAACAGGGTAAAAAAATTCCAAGCGGAGATTCATGATTTTATAGAAGATAGTAGTTAATATTGTTGAGTTATATGTCAAGAAAAGTTTTAGAAGAAAAAAATTGTGATTATTCTATTAATACTTTCGTACATTTGGGAAAGACAAAGGATGAAGTTCCTAAAGGTTGGGCTTTAAAGTTAGAGGATATTAAAGATTTTATTCCAGTATTGAGATATGAATTTGAATGTTATATTCAAATAAATGATGTAATCTCGCCATGTAGATTGAAGATCAACCCAAGATTGTTTTATAGAGGTGCTCCTTTAAGAGAACATCTTGCCGCACAAAGATTAATTGATAAAGAAAGACCAATACCTCTCGAATTAAAATTTAATAAAAAAGAATTGGATAAATCCCTTGATGAATTTGACAAGGGAAATTTAGATTATATTGATACTAAACTGACTGTTGGTAAATCTTATAGTAGTAAAGGTTGGGGGTTGTCAAAAGAGGTTGTTTCAAAAATATTTCCTTTAGACGTTTACAACTATCTATTTCCAGTTTATATTGATGGAATACCTGCTGAAACTAGATTAAATTTACAATCTAGATTGTTTTATAGTAGTAAAGAATTAAGTCAGGAATTAGAAAGATTGAATAAAATTGATCCTAAGCAGAAAGTAAATGCTAGGATAATTTTAAATGAAGACTATTTGCATGTTTTAAACTCTATTAAGAAAGAAAATAAATCAGATCGTAAATGTGTTATTTGTGGAAAAATTCTGGATAATGATGGTGAAAGCATTAAATGTTTTGAATGTTTGGATAAAGAACTCACTGTTTTAAAACTTAAAAAGGTTTTGGAATATTTTAGTCCTTTAGAAACTTTTTATGAAGAAGATTTACTTAAATTGGGGTACACTAAAGGGCAAGTAAAAATTTTTGTTTATAAATTTAAAAAAAATGATTTAATCGCAATTAATTGGGATGAAAGTTATCAATTAATGGATAAATCTGTATTGGATAATTTTATTAAACAGTGGGGTTAGAATATATACTGGTGGATGAAATGAGCAATAAATCTAAAAAAGAGCTAGAAAACGATTTAAAAGAATGCGATGAAGAAATAAAAAAATTGCAAAATAGATTAACTGATTTATTAAATATCATGTCTATTGAGTATATTGATTTATATGAGTTTATAAATGAATTAGATACTCTAAAATCTAGAAAAAATAAAATTAAATATTTATTAGCAGTTGATGTATAATATTGAAGTTAACATTTCAATAAATTTAAATTGGGATAATATGAAAACTTTAAATGTTGTTGCAGCGATTATCAAAAAGGACAATCAAATCCTTGCAACCAAAAGAGGATACGGCGAATTCATCAACATGTGGGAGTTTCCGGGCGGTAAAATAGAGGAAAACGAATCAAAAGAGGAAGCTCTTATCAGAGAAATCAGGGAGGAACTTGACTGCACAATAAAACCAACAAAGTTCGCACTTGACCTTGAATACCAGTATCCCACATTCTATCTTAAAATGTCATGCTATGAGGCAGTTATCAAAGAGGGAACCCCTAAATTATTAGAGCACAATGACGCAAAATGGCTGACAAAAGGCGAGCTTGACAGCGTCAACTGGATTCCTGCAGACATTCAGATTATCGATTATCTAAAGGAAAATATGGAGTAATTATTATGGCAGACAAAAGACTGGAACTTGCTAAGGCTAAACTCTCAGATCTTGAGGCCAAACTTGAAAAGGTTAAAGGCACTCCAAGGGAAGAGGAATTCCAAATGCAGGCGGATAAATTAAAAGATTTAATCAAACATCTTGAAGAACAATGAACATAGACAATATCATAAACGGGGCAAGAACTGCTTTTATAGATGAGTCTATAGACTCAGGCTCTGATTTCAGACCTAAATTATTGGTCAACAACCGTGAAACCAAGGTCATCAATTCAATAAAGGATGAACTCAAAAACTGTGATGAGTTCATAATATCTTCCGCATTCATCACTATGGGCGGTATCACTCCCCTGTTGGAGGATTTCAAGTACCTTGAGGACCACAACATCAAAGGAAAAATCCTCACTACAGATTACCTTAACTTCACCGAACCCAAGGCCTTAAGAAAACTTCAGTCATTCAATAATCTTGAAATCAGGATTTACAGTCAGGAAAAGGAAGGCTTTCACACCAAGGGTTATATATTTAAGAAAAACAACATCTACAAGGGAATTGTCGGAAGCTCCAATCTCACCATGAACGCTTTAACCATAAACAAGGAATGGAATGTCGAGTTCACCTCCCTAAATGAGGGTGAGATGCTCACAGAAATCAAAAACGAATTCAACAGCCTTTGGGATGAGGCGGATGATTTAAGCAGTGTTCTTCCGGAGTATGAAAAGCTTTACAATGACAATAAGCGTTTTACTGATTTAAGGCGAATCACCAAAGAGATTAAAGATGAAAACATCACTCTGACTCCTAATGTCATGCAGGAGGAGTTTATAACTAACATAAGAAACTTAATCAAACAAGGCGAGAACCGGGCAATTCTTGTATCAGCCACCGGTACCGGTAAAACCTATGCTTCAGCATTTGCCGTCAATGATTTCAGGCCAAAAAGATTTCTCTTTCTGGTTCACAGAGAACAGATTGCAAAGCAGTCCATCAATGCCTACAAACATGTTTTTAAAAACCATGATGATTTCGGATTGCTGACAGGTAACGTCAAGGATTACGATAAGCCATATCTTTTCTCAACAATCCAGACAATGTCAAAGGAGGATGTCTATCAGAGATACTCTCCGGATTATTTCGACTACATTATCGTCGATGAGGTTCACAAGGCCGGTGCACTTTCATACCTGAAGGTGCTTGACTATTTCAGGCCAAAATTTTTATTGGGAATGACTGCATCACCTGAGCGTACCGACGGCTTTAACATTTATGATCTTTTTGACAACAACATTGCCCATGAGATTAGACTGCAGGAGGCCTTGGATGAGGATTTATTGTGTCCTTTCCATTACTTCGGAATCGCTGATGTCGAGTTTGAAAACGGTACGGTTGATGATGAGTTTACAGATTTTAACCTTCTGGCATCAGATAAGCGTGTTGATTACCTAATCGAGAAGGCGGAATTCTACAATTATTCAGGAGACAGAAGAAAGGCGCTTGTTTTCTGCTCAAGAAAAGAGGAAGCAAGATTATTGGCGGAAAAATTCAACCAGAGAGGCTATAAGTCCGTTGTTCTTACAGGTGATGATTCACAGGAAAAAAGATTAAATGCAATTGACCGGCTGACAAATGATGCAAATCCGGATAAAATCGAGTTCATCTTTACCGTTGACATCTTCAATGAAGGGGTGGATATTCCCGAAATCAATCAGGTTCTTCTGGTAAGGCCTACCGAATCGCCAATCATTTTCATTCAGCAGCTCGGAAGGGGACTTAGGAAATACAAAAATAAGGAGTATGTAGTTATTCTTGACTTTATCGGAAACTACAAAAACAATTTCATGATTCCGATTGCACTTTCAGGTGACCGGTCATATGACAAGGATAAAATCCGCAAGTTTTTAATCGAGGGCACCAAGCTTATTCACGGTGCCTCTTCAATCAACTTCGATGAGATTTCACAAAAGCGTATATATGATTCAATCAATAACACTTCATTTTCAAGGGTGGCTTTGTTTAAAGAAAAGTACAATCAATTAAAATATAAGTTGGGTCGCATACCCCATTTATATGACTTCGCAATTAACGCAGAATTCAATCCGGAACTCATCCTTGCGCACAACAAGTATCCCACCTACCACACATTCCTTACAGACATTGAGGATGACTACTCATCACACATTGATGATGGGGATTTGCAGTCACTGAAATTCATCTCCAGGAAACTCATAAAGGGAATAAGGCCCCATGAGGCAATAATACTTGAGTGCCTTAAAGTCAATAAATACTTTACAGTATCTCAAATTGAGCAGTGTCTTTTTGAGAATTTCGGTTTAAAAAACCAGTTCAATGCAATCAAAGGAGCGATAAACTATCTAAGCCTTAACTTTTACCTTAAGGAAAAAGGTGAGGATTATCAGGCAAACACCATCCAAAAACTTGTTGATAATCCTGAAAACCTCTTTTTCAACTTTGATGGAGATGTCTTTAAAAACCTAGCAGACAATAAGGATTATAAATTCTGCATATCCGGCAGCTTCAAAAGGGCACTTTCAAATCCTATTTACTATGAGCATTTAAACGATGCGCTCAAATATGCACTTTACAAATACGAAACCGTCTATAGGACTGACGGCCAGTTCAGATTATATGAGAAATACTCCCGTGAGGATGTTCTCAGGCTTTTGAACTGGAAACACTATATGAACGGGCAAAACATCGGTGGTTACAAGATAAAGTACAACACCTGTCCGATTTTTGTAACCTATCACAAATCCGAGGACATTTCAGAGACAATCAACTATGAGGATCATTTCATATCAAAAACCCTCTTCAACTGGATGAGCCGTAACAACCGTAAGGTGTCGTCATCCGAGCTTGAACCGCTTGTCAACTATTCCGACCTTCAGGTTGAGCTTTTTATCCAGAAAAACAATGATGAGGGAATAGAGTTCTACTATATCGGTCAGCTCAAGCCATTGAAGTATAAGCAGATGTACAGGAACATCGATGGAAAGGACCAGCCTATTGTCAACTTCAAGTTCAAAATCAATGTTGAGGTTAAGGATGAGATTTACTCATATTTTGTAAATGATTAACAATCATCATTATTTTATCTCTGCAGTCGGTATGATTTGCGCTGTTGAGACAGTATCGCCAAAAACAGGAAAATACAATGTAAAAGCTACTGGGCAAAAATATTCGGATTCGCCAGGTAAAAAACCGGATGCTCACATGTTGGATTAATAATTTTATTTCCTCATTAGTATTAAATACATACAATTTTATAATATTAATTATGAAGTTAAAAATAATTTTCATAATGCTATTCGTATGTATGATATTTTCACTTTCAGCGGTGTGTGGCGAGCCTGTTGAAGGTGATGATTTCAGTAATGTAACAGATGCAATCGATAAGGCGAGTGAGGGAGATGTTATTGAGCTTAAAGACACCTATTATGTTGAAAACCAATCCACCAATCTGGAAAAATCAGTAACTCTTCAAGGCTCTCCAAAAGCCAAGTTATCATTTGCAGGTTTTGATAACTCATTAAATATCACCTCCAGGGACTTCTCATTTAGAAATATCGAATTTGGACTTAACAGATTCGAGATTAAATCCTGTGGCACCAATCTTTTATTTGATAACTGTACCTTTTCAAATTCAGGGGTTACTTTTAGCGGAAACGGGAATTTAACCATTGTCAATTCTAATTTCACCAATTTCAATATTAATAATCTGCAGTCAGGTTCTCTGACTATTTTCAATTCCAATTTCACAGCTGATTATTCCCAATTCTTTATAAATGAGGGGGCAGGTGCAGATTTCAATATCTCCAAATGCAATTTCCAAGGGGGCTATCCGATAAATCTTGAGGATGTAAACGACCTTTACCTCACAGACAATGTTTTCAACTCATCAGATACAGTGATAAGAGTCGGTTCTTCCAATAGGGTAAGCATATCAAGAAACACCATGAAAAATTCACAGCAGATCATTTCAATAACTGCAAATTCATTAGTCCTTGATGGAAATGATTTTGGAGACTACGAAAGATTTGGAGAAATCTATTCCTCTGAAATGAACATTACAAACACATATCTTAAAAATCCCAAATTCTTAAGGATTGAAACCGGCGAGTTCACGGTCTCTAATTCAATTTTTGATGATGTCAATGACATGATGATGTATGTGTCTTTAAAACTGAGTATCATAAACTCCACTGCAGTCAGGTCACATTTCTCCAATTGGGCCGGTGAGTGCTGCGACGCATACATCCTCAACAGCAGCTTTAATAAAACAGATATTTCCGGAAAAATTGGAAAAGCGGATGTGTATGATTCAAATTTCACTGACGGTGCAACAGTCTCATCATCAAACGGGGCAAATGTGGAGAGATGTAATTTTTTAAACACCGGATGGGTGGAACTTAACGGTGATGCGAGTGTTAAAAACTCAAATTTCACAGGCAACTATCGTCAATTCGAATTCAAAAACGGAAAAACACTGACAGTCGAAAACTGCATTTTCAAAAATAACACAGGCGCAATGCTTTTAAGCGTTTCAAAAGACACTACAATAATTTCCAACTGCAGCTTTTATGACAATAGTGTGGGTGATTTGCTGAGCCTTTTAACCAACAGCCTGATATGCACAGGCAATGTATTCAGCAACAACACCTGCGGGGGCATAATCTATGTCGACTGCACTGACAACTATGAAAACGACCTTTTGAAGGTGTCTGAAAACATCTTTGTAAACAATCAGGACGGCACCGGAAATCTGAGCTATTTATCATTCATGTTTGACACAGAAAAGGAAGTAAATCCAATGGACATTGTTAAAAAGGAGCTTTCAAACAATTTCTACGGATTCAATATCTATGATGCCTATCAATTGGGTGAAATATTCCTTCAGCCGGATTACGCAACACCTGTATGGGTTAATCTCAATCTCAAATCCCTCGGCGATAAAAATTATGAGCTGAGATTTGTAAACAATCAGGGTAAAACCGTGAGTCTTGGCGAATATTCATTTTCACTTAAAAACACCAAAACCGGTGAGATTATCGCATCAAACCTGACAGTTAAAGATGGAGTGTGTGTGTTTGCCTTAAACGATACAGTGGATGCGGACAGTGTCTCCATCATCTCTCAGGCAGGCTCAAATGTAAACAGTCCTCCGGCAAAACTGACCTTCTCCACATCCGGAAGTAACAATAATGACTATAAGGTGACTGTTAGGGTTTATGATTCAAACGGCAATCCTGTAGGCGATAAGAATATAAATCTGATTCTTTACCAGTATATGGACAATAAATGTGATGTGCATTCAGAGGTCTTCCGGTTAAACAGCAATGGGGAAGTTGTTTTTAATATATTTTCACCGGAATATGACAGTTACGATTTGAAGGCAATTTTCGGGGATTCAGAAAACAATCTTACAGTATCTGAACTGAAAAACATCAAAATCAATAAAATGAACGTTCAGCTGACTGCCAAATACTATCCTGCAGCTAACAAGGCATTCGGCAGATTTGTTATTTCAGCCACTTATGAAAATGTTGAAAACAGTGTTATGATGTTTGTTAAAATCTACAGGAATTCAAAAGTGGTGAGCTTATTTTTCTCATATTCAGAAAATTTGGCGGGAATACTTGAATCAGAACTGAGGCAATTGGGTCCCGGAACATATTCCATTTCCATTGAACCGGACAGGTATGATGATTTCACTTTCGCTAAAAAAACACTTAAAGTCACTGTAGCCAAAAAACTGAATCTCAAGGCTTCAAAAGTAACTGCCAAAGCCAAAAAGTCAAAATACTTCAAGATCACTGTAAAGAATGGTAAAAAACCGGTTAAAAACATTAAACTTAAGGTTAAAGTGTTTACCGGTAAAAAATCAAAAACATATACAGTCAAGACCAATGCTAAAGGCCTGGCAAAGCTGAACACCAAGAAAATCAAAAAGGGATCCCATAAGGTTGAAGTTACAGTGTCAAACTCCAATTATTTCGGATCCTGCAAAAGTAAAATCACAATCAGATAGGATAGATAGAACTCTCCGGCTTGAATAATCCGGAGAATTCCTGCACAATAATGTTAAAATTCTATCCTTTTTTTAATTTTTTTGTTGGCATCAGTGTTTAATCACATCTGTTTGGAAGAATGTGAAAAATTGAAAATGTAAATTCAATTGAATGTGAAGATTTGCCTGAGGAATTTAGTGGGGATGCATTTAAAACAATTGATGTGTAGTATGAAATTGTATTGTACTACTGGAGAAATTATTAAATGTGTTAAAGGAACCTCAGATTATGTTAAAATAGTTTTTGATGATGAATTTTTCATCGGCTTCATCTAATTGTGCATATCTTTCCATGTTTTTGCCTGTTGGTTAGTTTTATTTGGATAGTGTTTTTTCGACGAAGTTTTTGCTTCTTTTTGTTAGTTTTATTATTTCTTTGATTGTGAATCCGTTGTTTTTAAGGTTGATTATGATTTGTTCATTGTTTTCATCTACTCTGTCTTGTGCATATCTTTCTGCATATTTTTCTACATTTTTCATGTTTCCACCTACCAGATTTGTTATTTTTTCATTCAATGTTTTATCTTTAACAAATTTGTCGCATAGCATTAGCATTATTCCTTTGGCGAATTGTGCCATTTCTTTATTTAATCCTGGAATGTTAGTTATCAGTACTGCTGAGTCGAGGATTGTGTAATTTTATTTAGCTAGTGTTTTTTCGACGAATTCTTTGCTTCTTTTTGTTAGTTTTATTATTTCTTTGATTGTGAATCCGTTGTTTTTA
>NZ_CAMJUE010000044.1 GCF_946408925.1 uncultured Methanobrevibacter sp. | reverse complement strand
ATGATACCTCCCTTACAAGGAGGGGATCACGAGTTCGAGTCTCGTCGGAACCACTACTTATTTCTATTTTTAAAAAATTTTTACTTATAATACAAATTTTTACTATCTTGTTTAATTTTCTAATTGTATAATAAACTATAATAAATTTTTTTCTAAAAGGATTGTTGATAATAATTTAACAAAATACCTAAAAAACAAACAAATAATAAAATTTAAATACTTTCTAAACTAAAATTCTACATATCAAATAAGGAGATAATATTATGGTAGTAAAAATTGCTATTATTAAAAGTGGTAATATTGGTACTTCACCAGTAATTGACCTATTGTTAGACGAAAGAGCAGACAGACCAAATATCGATGTAAGAACATTTGGATCTGGAGCAAAAATGAACCCAGAACAAGTAGAAGACGTCGTACCTAAAATAGACGCTTTTGAACCTGACTTCGCAATCTTCATTAGCCCAAACCCAGGAGCACCTGGACCTGCTAAAGCAAGAGAACTCTTATCCGAAAAAGATGTACCTGCTATTATCATCGGTGACGCACCTGGTAAAGGTAAAAAAGATGAAATGGACGAACAAGGTCTCGGTTACATTATCGTAATGTCTGACCCAATGATTGGTGCTAAAAGAGAATGGTTAGACCCAACTGAAATGGCAATATTTAACGCTGACATCTTAAAAGTACTCGCAGAAACTGGTGCATTAAGATTAGTACAAAAAACCATTGACGGTGTAATTGAACAAGCTGAAGCTGGTGAAATTGAATTACCTAAACTCATAATCACCGCTGAAAAAGCTGTAGAAGCTGCTGAATTTGCAAACCCATACGCAAAAGCAAAAGCTATCGCTGCATACGAAATGGCAGGAGCTGTCGCAAACTTAGACATGAAAGGTTGTTTCATGACCAAAGGTTTCGAAAACTTCATCCCATTAGTAGCTGCTGCACACGAAATGGCTGCATGTGCTGCTAAATTAGCACAAGAAGCAAGAGAAATTGAAAAATCAAATGATACAGTCCTAAGAACCCCTCATATGAAAGAAGGAAACTTAGGTTGTAAAACTGATTTAATCTCAAAACCAGAATAAGTAGCATAACTTGCTACTTTCATTTTTTCTTTTTTTAAAGCCAAACCACCATTCTCAATAAAGATTTTACTGACTATTTAAAAATGAAATATTTTAGATTCTAAAAAAAGATAGTTAAAGATTTAACTATAAAACTCCTTTTGTAGAAGGAATCTGATCATGCTCTATTTTTACCGCTTCTTTTAAGGCCTTGGCAAACGCTTTGAAAACCGCTTCCGCCTTGTGATGATCATTGGCCCCTTCAACAGTACCATAGATATTGATTTTGGCACTTGAAGCGAATGACTCGAAAAAGTGAATCACAATATCAGAGGTCATGTCTCCGATTTTTTCGTTCTTAAATTTCAAGTCCATGTTGCAGTAGCTGCGTCCGCTTATGTCAATCGCCACTGTTGAAACTGATTCATCCATGGGAACAATTGCATGGGCCATTCTTTTAATGCCTTTCTTATCGCCAATTGCCTCAAGAAATGCCTCGCCTAAAAGTATTCCGACATCCTCTATAGTATGATGGTCATCGATTTCAATGTCTCCTATAGCTTTTACGTCCAAATCTATCATTGAATGTTTGGAAAATGATTCAAGCATGTGATTGAAAAAGTTCACACCTGTTTGAATGTTGTATTTACCTTCACCGTCAAGATTCATTTTTATTGTTATATCAGTTTCTGATGTTTTTCTTGAAACATTTGAAATTCTAGTCATGATCTAACCTATCAAATAATTAATTTTAGCTTCAATAATTTAGGGTTCTTCACCCGGACGTATAATTTTAATGCAGTCTGTAGGGCATTTCATGGCACATAGTGTACAAACATGACAATATCTTAAATCCAATATACGTGCAACACGACCAACTTTCCAAATTTTAGCTGCTTTGGGACAAATCTCAGCACACTTTCCACAACCAATACATTTTTCCTCATCAACCAAAATTTGTAACGGCATAATATCACCCTATAACTTTAAAGTTGCAACAGACATGGCCTTAAAGCCAACATAAACCTCTTTGCCTATGCTTAAGTTCAATTCCTTTTCGGCAGACACTGTAATATCACTGCATAAAACCACACCGCCAACATTGATTTTGACGCGAATGATTTCACCCTCAAGCCTCATTTCAATAATTTGGCCTTTTAGGATATTGCGGATACTGGAAGTTTGCGGCTCCAGCATTAAGAAGATATTATCATAACTAATCAATGCCAAAATCTGATCGCCTATTTCATAATTCCTGTTCAATGGAGCATTTATTTCAAAGCTTTCCATTTTAATAGTCATTACACCTTTAACTTCATTAACATCAATCACTTCCGCTTCGATTTCATTGACATCCTTGTGAAGCTCCATGATGGCATTAATCTTTTTGCACTCTTTCAAGATAGAGTAGCCCTCTTCAGTTAATGAGGTTCCTCCACCTCCGCCTTTTCCACCTTTGGTAGTATTTACAACTTTAACATCAAGTGTTGATTCGATTTTATCGATATAATTCAAGGCAGTCCTGTAAGAAACATTTATTTCTTTAGCAGCTGCAGTCAATGAACCGGTTTCTAAAATAGATTCAAGTAACTTGTATTTTTTACTATCCAATAAAAAAGAATTTCCATCAACATTTATCTTATATTCAACACCTGCTTTCACATCAGTCATTATAAATCCCCCGAAATATAATGATGTTATTTATATTATTCATATTTTAAATAGTTTAGTTTCCAAATTCCAACTTTTCAACAAAGTTCAATAGTTTATTAACTATTTTAGCCAAAGGCCCGAATCTTGAAGACAACTCCCTTAAACCCTCGATATCATCTTTTTTAAAGAATTTGACCAGAATCAGTGCGAAGAAATAAACTACAATACATGCAAAAATACCTGGGAATAACCATAATGTGGTTTTTGGAATGAAAAATGCAAAAATACCCATTATTACTGACGCAACAACTATTTTAAGAACAGCGGATGTTGGCGGCCTTGTCTTGGTCAATCTGAATACGAAATAAATACAAGGTATCATCATCAAAAGACATGCGATACTTGTAGCAAGTGCCCCTCCTGCAATTCCCATAATAGGAACAAGCCACCAGTTCAAAATGGCAGTTACAACAGCTCCACCAACAAGAATATACATAGGTATTCTAGGATTTCCAATTCCCTGTATTACACTTGTTGAGATTGCAAATATTGAATAGAATGTCATACCGATTGATAAAATCGCAAGTGCACTGGCACCGGCAACATAAGCGGGATTTTTAAAGTACAGTATCCTCAGGGTCGGGGAGGCAAACATTGCAAGCCCGACACACATCGGAACGACAAACAGCAGTGAATACTTATAAGCCTGTGAAACATATTTCTGCAGCATGTCGATATCCTTAAGCTTGAACGCCTCTGAGGAAGCGGGCAAAATTGTAGTTGCAATGGAAACGGAAATGATTAGCGGAAGACGTGCAATCGGATCTGCGGCTGCAAAAAATCCTATATCGTCAAATGTCAAAAACCTTCCCATAACGATTGTACAGATATTGTAAATCAGCATCTCGGCAATTGCTGTGATGATGACAGGTATTGAAAACTTAACCAATGTTCCGGCTAGTTTCAGCTCATCCCTGCGGGTGAACTCAAAGTTTTTGCTGGCTTCAGGCATGAATTTTTTCATGTGAAACTTGAAAATATAGATTGCCGCAACAACAGATAGGGAATAACCTAAAACAGTACCCCATAATGCTCCAACAGTGGAAAGTCCTATTAAAACGAATGCGGTAGCAAACAATATCATACCCAACTGCTCAACGGCACGAGTATAGACGATATACTCCATCTTATAGACTCCCTGAAACGCTCCCCTGAATGCTCCGACAATGACACTGAAAGGAGTGATCAGCCCTACAATCTGCAACGGAACCAGTGCTGCAGGCTTTCCGAGATAATCATAGGCAAGCCAAGGTGCCACGACAAATATCATAAGCACTCCAAAGAACAGTCCCAGAAACACCATTATCTTTAAGGCCGTGTAAATAGTATGTCTGGCCATATCCTTTTCATCAACGGCTTCATACTCGGCAACATATTTTGCTATAGCCGGAGGAAGTCCGCCAGCGGATAATGTCTGAAATATTCCCTGAAACGGCAGAGTAATCCCCAAAATACCATAAGCTGTAGGTCCCAAAAGTATAGCCATCAGGAACCTATAAAAATAGCCTCCAATACGGAAAATGATATTTCCAATGAGAATAATTAAACTACCACGTACTAACTTATTTGCCATAATAAAACCTTAAAAAAAGCTTTTTAATAATAATAACTCGATTATACTATTTAAATATATTTATTTAAGAAGTTTTCAAATTCCATCAAAGTTCTGTTTAACGACTCCATACCATAAGTATCGTTCTTTATTTCATCAATGGAATCCTGCGACCAGAAGGATGCACCTAAATTAGAACCGAAAGGCCCGCCGCTGACGGGAATAATTCCATGTATCATGAAGTAAGTTATATTTGTGAGATGTGCGAAATCCTGACCTCCTGTGCGGTCTCCTCCAACGGCAATGCTCATACCGATTTTACCCCTTAAAAGATTGTAGTCGATGGCCTCAAGTGCACGTGTCCTGTCCATTATTATTGAAAGGTTTGCTGAAACTGAACCTGACTGAACCGGAGTTGCCAAGATAATTCCGTCAGCACTCTGCAAGTTTTCATACACTTCAGCCATGTCATCCTGAATGATGCATTTTTTGTTTTCCAGACAGTAATCGCAATGCATGCATGTCTTTAAATCTTTCATGTGACATGAAAACATTTCAGTTTCAAAATTATCCTTAGCTAATTTTTCTAAAGCTTTTGATAAGACATACTCCGTTGTGCTCTTTCTTGGACTGGCACATATTCCAAAGACTTTCATAGAAATAGTTTATACAAATTAATTAAAATAATTTTAGAAAAAAGAATGAAAAATAGGGAGATTTTCCCTATTTTTTAACGGTTATTTTTACACTTTTGACCAATTTATTAAAGTATTTATCACCTTTGTATGTAATTTTAGCTGTGTATTTACCTTTTTTAGTTAATTTTTTGATTTTAAAGGTAGCTTTACCTTTGGAATTGGTGGTTGCCTTATATGTTTTCTTTTTAATTTTCAAGGTGAGTTTTACTTTTTTCATTGCTTTGCCTTTGTTGTTTTTCAAGACAACTGTGTATTTTTTGGTTTTGACTTTCGCTTTGAATGTTTTCTTTTTGGCAGTCAATTTTACACTGGCCTTTTTAACTATGACCTTGGTGGCTGCAGTTGATTTGACGTGTGTGTCATCGCCTGCATAAGTTACAGTTACAGGATAGTTTTTAGGCACGAGGTTGGTTGGAATTGCAAGTTTTGCCTGACCGTCTGCATCGGTGGTTAAAACAGTAGATTTACCGTTTAAGGTAACGGTGAGTTTAGCATCTGCAATTTCATTTCCGTTGGCATCTTTTAATGTTACAATCAAGTTTCCGGCATTGCTGTAAACAACAGTTACGCCAGGAGCAGTGATTTGAGTTGAAGCCTTTTGAGTTGTAACAATGATTTGCTGCAATGCTAAAATGGTGGATCCTGTTGCAACAAATGAAATGTTGTTTGTGTTTTTAACTGAACCTGTAATGTCTAAAGCGTATAAGTCTGTAGTGGAAGAGGTTCCCTTCCAAACATTGTCATATGAGACACCATTGAATACGATATTTCCTTCTCCATCCTGGGCACTGGCTGCGAATATGTATAATTTGGCAGTGTCTGCAACATTGGCCACATCAATCACTGAATCTGCATGAACTGGCCTTTTGGCAACATTGTTGGATGTTCCTGCAAGCAAGTCTGCACCGTTTGCAATGTAAACGTTTTTAATTACTGCACTTCCGGTAGTGTTGTACATGTAGACCAAAGCTGACGGATATACAGCCGGAGTTTTAGCGGTTTTATTTAATACTAAAGTGTTGCTGCCTGTTTTGGTTATCAGTCCAGTCACATCATATACCAAAACGCCGTAACCGTATCTGCCATAGTTTCCAAGGTTGCCCTGGTCTCTGTAGAATGCAACAGGAGTTACCTTAACACCATTGAATGTTGCATTGACCATGTTTTCATCTTCAATGACCAGGTTAGGGTTGCACCAGTTATACGGAACATAAACAAATCCTTTTACAATATTTGATTTTGAATCCAGATTAATGATCCAGACATCTTCTCTATTCATTGCGCTAGCACCAAGATAACTGGAAACATCCTTAATGTCAATTACAATATCTCCATTGATGATTATGTTAAAGAATGGTTCAAATCCTTCCTGAGGATAAGCCAGGTCTTTTCCTAAATTACCATTGTATAGAATTGGAAGAATGATTTCTGCAGCTTTGCCGTTTGAAAGTTGAAGAGTGTAGTTTACCTTATCATTGGAAGCGCCGTTTACGGTGGATGCGTTGACATCCCTAATTGTCGGATCGATAAGTACAAACTTATTGGTACCTGCAGCCAATGTGATTTCGGTTTTATTTACCTCTTTACCGTTGGCCAATAAAGTTGCATTCACTTTAGTTTCACTTACTGCTTCAATTGTGATTGTAATTGCATTGTTTGTTCCGGCATATGCTGAAGGAACACTTGTGTATTCAGGGGCAAGTGAAATTTGCATATCATCAAGGTTTTTAGTTAAAACCATGATTTGCTGCAGTGCAAGGAAAGTGCCTTTGGCCGCACCCACCACTGATACGGAGTTCTTGTCTTTAAATTGACCTGTAACATCAAGTTTCTTGTATGATGTGACATATGATGCCCCATCTGCAAAAATATTCTTGGTGGTTTGACCGTTAAATACCAAATCAACAATATTGTTCTGTGCATTTGATGCAAATACATAAAGTGTTGCATTTGAAGCAAGTTTTGAATCAACTGCAAATGCTGAATCTGCTTTTACTGGCCTATTGGCATTATTATATGAGTTGTAAAGTAAATCCGCACCATGGTTGATGTAAATTTCTTTTATATAATTGCTGTTTGTAGTATTGTACATGTAGACCAATACAGAGGAATAAAGACTAGGATACCTGGCAGATTTACTTACAAATAAAGTATTTTCACCGGATTTGTTAACCAAACCGGTAACATCATAAATTACGACACCATAACCATATGCTCCGGAAGCACCACCTAAATTGGATTGATCCCTGTAAAATGCGATAGGAGTGACTTTAGCACCGTTAAATGTGGTATTGAACATGTCCAAACCTTCAATGCTAGGAGGATTACACCAGTTATAAGGAACATAAACAAATGATTTTACAATAGTTGAATTTTCATCCAGGCTAATTGTCCACACATCAGTCTTGTTGAGATTGCCTTCACCAGAGAGGTATGCAGTTTTTGCATCAACTACAATGTCCCCATTAATGATAATCTTATCCAATGAATCCATTCCGGAAGCAGGATAGGCCAAATCCTTACCCAAATAACCATTATACCTAACTTCAGGATTTATTGAAGTGGAGTTTACAACTGAACCGTTTAACAGCAATTCAACAGTATAGTTAACTTTTTTATTTTCAGCTCCATTAACAGTAGTTTCATCAACTGCCCTGATTGTAGGGTCTGTCAGCAGTACTGGAGCAGCAGCATCTGTTAAAGTGACTTCAGTTTCATTTACAACAACGCCATCAGCAAATAATTTAACTACATATTTTCCAGCCTTACTTGCACTAACTGTCACTGTTAAAGTGTTGTTGGTGCCCGCATAAACATTATTGGAATATTCAGTGGCAACAGAAACACTTGATTGTATTTCATTGATTGTGAGAACTGAAAGTGAATTTCTAAGTGAACTTCCGGTAGCTGCAACATTTACAGTGGTATTTTTGCTCTTATCTATTAAATTGGTAACATCCCACTGATTATATTGATAGGTACCGTTGCCTGTTACATGTTTTTTGGCATCTCCCAAAAAGTTATCATTTAACTTAAATGAACCGTCGGAACTTGAAAGCACAACATTTGTCAGTGTTGCAATTCCGGACTTGCCTTGTGTATTAAAAGTTAAGTTTACATCGGATTTGGTCCATAACTGGTTATCGTTAATCCAATAGCTGATGCTTTCATCAGCACCGTCATCATTATATGCTAAAACCAATGCAATCAATTTAATTTTACCGTCAAATGATTTGTTATCCATTTTAAATGAATCGACATTAATAGTGAGTTTTGTTCCGTTTAAACCTGATATGAGGTTTTTAACATCGTAATGGATCATATAATTGAGATACACTTTAGTAACATGATCGTTGACATTATGAACGATAGAGTGGTCCTCTTCATCATTTACATAACATAGACTTTCGTTGTATTTTGTATCTCCGTTGGCGGTTTTAATGGTGGTATTGACATTGGCACCATATTTGACATCAGTTCTAACACCATAAATATTCACATAAACATCAGCACTCTTAATTGTTTTTGCATCTTTTGGAATATCATAACTTAATTCCCCAGTATATACATTAGGATTTACAGTTACGACATCCACTCCCCCTGAAACAGTTCCTGAGATAGTTGATTCGGAATCCTCAAGAACTGTATCATCATCTGATGCAATTGCATCATCTGCATCCTGTGCAGATACTGCACCAACAGAGAGTACTATCATAAATACAAAAATTAATATAGCCAAAATTTTTTTATTCATCATAATAATCCCATTTTTGAAATATCTCAATGTACTTGATTGAACTTAAAGTATTAAAATAAATTAAATTTATATTAAGTTTATTAGTACAATTTTATTATAAAGTAATACTAATATAAATCTTTCTAAAGGAAGTTTTTTAACAAAAATAATACTATTATTTAAAGAAAAAGAAAAAAATAAGGGATTTTGTAATACTTTTTTGAAAAAAACAGTTGATAAAAGTATTACTTGGTAATATGATTTTAACCTTCAACCATTATCAGCTTGCCCGTTGAAGGATCCTTATACACCTTACCCATCTCCATATAACCCTGACCTGAGCTTTCTGAAGTGTCTGGAGTTTCATTAAGGACTTGGCCTTCAGATACTTCCGTAACATCCGGAGAATTTTCATTTATTGCCTGCTGAGGGCTTTGACTGCTGTCCTGAAACACCACACTCTGCATGTTCCAGCTTATAACTACAAATATCAAAAGACCAACGGCTATTACAAGCATTGCATCAACAAGGTTTGAGGTTCCGGCCATCGGATCCTCTTCACCCTCTGAAAATCTTTTCTTGCTTTTGTCTCGAACCATAAATTCACCCTATTGATTCAATTTGTCAAGCAGTGCATCCGCAAGAGCATCTAGATTGGATAAATATTCCTCATACCATCTGCGCCTTACTTTTGAGACGAAATATGCTACAGCACCTGCACCGATACCCACAACAGTAGTGTCGAATGCAACAATAATTGCATTGGCCAAAGTATTCACATCACCTGCACCCAATGCGGCAAGGCCAGGACCCATCGGAATCAAGGTACCCATCAGTCCCAGGGTAGGTCCGATACGTGTTACAACATCAGTCCTTTCAATGGTTTTAGAAAATTTTGTCTCTTCAAATTCTATCAGTTTTTTAGCCAAAGCATGTCTTGAATCTGCAGTCAACTCGTTTGAGCGTAAAATCTTAATCAGAACTACCTTTTGAGACTCGTATAACTTGGCATTCTTGATGACATTTTTAATCTCCTCAAGGGAGTTTGCATTTGTTATCGCATAAATCAACTCTTCTATTATCTCGGGAGTGACCTTTTTTCTTGATGTGTACTCCGCCACAAGCCCTCCGATAGCCAGAACTGCAAAAACCGCAAAAATTACAAGAAATATAATAACGGGAATCTGTAAACTCTGTGAAATCATGTTCAATGTTGAAGTTAGAATTTCACTTCCGGGAATTGTTGTAACCATTTAATAATCTCCTTTTAATTAAAATTACTGCTTCTTTTTGATATTATTCCACCAACCAGCATTACAGCCAATACCAAAATTAAAGCTCCTATTAAGTAGTATGGTGAAGCTATTGATATTGCATCCATAGGATTTGCAATCATTGCAGTTATGTTAGGCAAGAACAATGCTGAGAGAAGGAAATATATTCCTAAAAAGAACATGAAATTGCCCAATACAATAGGATATGGCTTGTTGATGAATTTCACCAGGTAATTTGAGGCAAAGTAAGTCAGCACAATTGTTAAAACAAGTGCACCAGCCACAACAAAACTCAAATCCATCAAACCCAAACCGACTGTAGGTGCCACAAGCATTATACTTACGATAATTGATCCAAAACAGCACGGACATGGAGCGACCACCGCCATACATGTTGCAGCAGTTGTATTTTTCTCAAACACCTTATACTCACGTATAGTGAACAATCCTGCCAGAATCATAATTACGGCCATTATCAGGAAGAACTCAAAGTTATATGTATAAATCAAATCAGTAATCTGCTTGGTAAAAAATGAGGATATTTCAGTCAATACCAAAACTCCCCCACCATAACCAATAGAAACCACAGCCAAATATTTCTTTGACATGTTTGCAAGGCCTGTTGCAAGGCCCAATTTTATTCCAAAAATTAAAACCGCCGACAATATTCCGACTTGCCATAAAATATTAATTGCATCCACTTTTAACACCTACATTTTTTCATTAAATAATTTGTCTAAATCTTGATTTTTATCTTTTTTGTCGCTGTCCCTGAAATATCCGACAGCAACAACCATAATTAAGCATAATATAGCCAATACAGCTATGATTGATAAACCTACTTCACTTGCTGATTGTGAAGTGATTGGATTGATTTCAACTGACTTTTTAACGTCCGCACCCTGTGATGACGCCTGACCTGCCTGAACTGATTCTGAGCCTGCACCGACATTTGAAAATGCCTCACCCTGTGCGCTGTCACCGCTTTGAGGAGTTGACTGTGCATTTGATGAGCTCGAATTTGTCATTACAGTTGCCGAAGAGGTTGACCCTTCAACAGGGTTTTGGGTTGAAGCTTCCTTTTGATTCACATCAGAATCTGTTTCTGGAGGAACAGTTGTCTGAGTATTGTTTGCAAATATCGGATTTTTGGTTGCTTCATACAGTTTCGGAAGCAGCTGAGCCAAAATATCCGGATTTACATACTGAACTGCCCATTGCATCATTGCAATGTTACCGCAGCTGCAGTCACAGCAGGCAACACCGTTCTGCACAGTTGCCTGCGCCCAGGTATTTGCAATGTCGCTGATGGTTGCCTTGTCCGCATTCCAATAGCCGTCATGGATTGTGGTGAGCATTGTTCCACTCATTGAAATAAGTGAGTATGCATTGTTTCCACTCATAAGCCAGTCTTTTACTCCCAATCCATACTTGTCATTGTAATAGGTATTGTATACCCTGTTCCACAGGTCATTTGAAACTGATGAAGGCCTTGTAACCTGCCAGCCGTGAAGGTTGCTTATGAATTTGTTTGACATGTAACGGGCTCCGCTGTATCCTTCCTTCATCATTCCCTTAATCCATTCAGGATTGTCGTATCTTGCGGCGATTTCCCTGTACATGACCTCTTCAAGACTTGAAATATATGCACTGTTCTTGTCGGCATACATCAATACGTTGAATTTTGGAGCTTTTCCAGAAATTTCCTCAACGGTCATTGAGAGTCCACCCCAATAGTCAAAGAAGTCATCGTTGTCAAGTACACCGTACTGGTTTGTGTTACGGCTTGCAACAATTGTATCTGAGTTTGAAAGGGCTTTTAGGAATACCAATGGATTTGTGTCTCCCCAGTAGTTTTTGGAGTACATGTTGCCCATTCTTCCAAGGTAAAAATCGGCAAGCTCTGAAGTGTCGTTCCATGTCCATGACATTGAAACGAGCTTTGATATTCCCGCACCGTAATCTCCGTTCGGAGGTGCAAAGATTCTTGTTATTCCGCATTCCCCAGCATATGTTGCATTGTATCCCACGCTCAGGTAGTATAATGTGTCCTCTATCCAGTGCTGTGCCACATAATTTGAGTCCAGAGGTTCATTTGACACCCCATAATAGTTGATGCTTTCCATTACACCATCAAGGGCTTCTATTAACTGAGGATTGGACTTCACTGTAGGATTGTTTATCATTGTCAGGTATGACCTTGCAAGTGCAACACGGTATGCATTGTCCATCAGTATTGACTGTGAGGAGTAGAGATCACGGAAAAGTCCGCTTGTGATTACTGTCACATCAATTCTTTTTTTGGCCCATCCGTCAGGACGTGTCAGATCTTCAAGTTTTATCACTTGAGGCATTGCACTGACCTTTTTACCTGTCGGGTTTCCCTCATCGTCATAACCTGCACTTGATGAGTCTGTCCAGACCGGCTTCATACCCAATAGATACAAAACAGTTGATACAAGCGCTCCGTCGTCCCTTGCGGTTTCAACACACCATATACCCATAATGATTTTTTCGGTTGTGTCATTCAAATCTGCAAGTGTCAGCAGGGCTAAAGTCTTTGCATATTCCCATGCATCCATTGTTGGAAGTTCTGAGGACTGATCCTGGAACATGTTTGTTCCTGTTGGAAGCACTGCAGGCTTTACAACAACTTCTCCACCTTCTCCGACAGGTATGTATTTTCCGTTCAGTCCGTCAAGCATTGCGTCAAGTTCGTTTTTTACACTGAAATTAATTAAATTGATGTATTTTTTGGCAAGATTCAAGCATGCAAGGAATGTCGGATTGTCATATTTGGCATTTTCACTTACCAACAGACTGTTTACCTCATCAACATCCCAGTAAATCAGCGCCTTTACAATATCGTAGGATTTGTTCAGTATGAATTCCCTTTCAAATGCATTGAGTGAGTTGTAGTCTTTTGAGAAATGGTAAGCTGACAACTCCTTGAAGAGATTCAAAACCCCCAGGTTGTTTTCAAGTACCAAGTCACATGAAAGCATGGCCGATACTGTGCTTGCCAAGTCGTCCTCACTCCAGAGTTCCCCCAGTGCATGAAGTCCCAAAGGATATAGGGTTTGCTGCATTGAAGTGAGGAAAGTGTTGACCTTACCTACCAGAGAGTCGGCGTCGATTGTTTTTACCTCATCCTTTGTAAGACCGATATTTGTTGAGTAATCATTTTTTATAATCAGATCCCTCAATTTATCAATGTTGCCGGAAGTTGGATTTTCAATAAGGTTGGCCGCAACACTCAGGTTTCCATAAAGATGAGTGTATGACATCGGAGAAGTCAAATGTGAAATCAAAACTGCAAAACCTCTTCTTTTTGCCTGGATAGCTTCTCCCAAACCGTCTACGATATAGAAATAGAGTTGAGGAACATCACCTACAACAACTGATCCGTAATCTGTTGCCGAAAGCAGAATTTCCTTACCCGGAAGCCATTCGTGTGTTGCGTGACGTCCTGTGAAAATCATTGCATTCGGATATTTGGACTGCATGTAGTAGTATGCCGCAAGGTATTGATGTGTCGGAGCAACAGCTGTACAGTGATAGAGGTTTTCAATATCTGACTCCCAACCCCTCTGAGGTTCAGGGGCGATAAATACATTTCCATAGGTGAGTCCCGGAATTACAAAGTAATCCTGACCGTTTCTGTTTACAACCATCACACTGCCCGGAGCGTCTCCCCATCCGTTCAAACCGGAAATGTTCAATGCCTTAAACTCTTCAAAGTAGTGCAGGAACTGATTATAATATTTAATATCCTTAGTTGAAGTGTAGTGTTTGAGGGCATTGACGATGTTTGTTAATACATTCTTGGATGCCTCATTATTCTCTTCTGGAAGCAGTGCCACTACCTGATTGTACCAGTCGTCAATTGTATCTGCGATTGTTACGGTGTAGTCCAGTTCAACAGATCTTTTTGCAAGCTCTCCGATGTATGCAACAGGGCCTTCGCAAACCTGAATCTTAACTATATCATCAAGAGAGTTGAACCATCTTGTGTACTCGTCAACTGAAAGAAGTGTTACTCCTGACTGGTTGGCCAGCTTTTCAAGTTCACCCGGCGCCCAGGTTGCCACATTGATACCGCATTTAAGCATCAAATCCTCAAGCTCGCTTACGCTTTTTGGAAGTTCACCGACATTGTAGCCGTTGGCCTTTAAGGTGTAGAGAATGTTGTATATACTTTTTATTGTATCAAGGTAACTGGAACCGATATTCTGTTTTCCTGGCGGATAGTTATAGTAAATTATTGATAAAAGCTTATCTGCATTCGGAGTGTATTTCAAATCAACCCATGAATCGATTCTGTCAGTCAACAAATCCACATTTCTTTCGTGCGGAATGTATGTTAAGATTCTTGCTCCTGTGAGATTGGAAATATAGCTTGACTGACCTCCGACGAATGTTGCATCGATTATTCCCTGTGTTTCAGCGATTGTGATGTGCCACCACTTGTCACTTTTCTCAGTTGTTAAACCGGTTGATCCAAGCTCCCACATTTCATTTGACACAAAATCGGAGTGAACCGCTCTGAATACTGGTACACCAAGTTCTTCAAAGAAGTCTGTTGCCTTGGTGAAGTTTTCTCCACCGACACCATATGCAACCATTGAAACGATTGCATCCACATATGTGTCATACTTTGTGGAGTTTTCTAAAAATCCGCTGATATCAGAACCTGCACCGGTCCATGACTCGACCATTACCCTAAGCTGTTCGGCAGATCCCCCTGCAGCATAAACCGGAATCACATTATATCCCTTTGATTCCAATGATTCGATAATGGAAATTGTAGGGTGCAGCTGCTGGGATGAAACATACATTGTACTTTCAAGAATACCTATGGTGCGTGTCCTTGATTTGTCAAAAAATGTGGCGATATATTCATCCAGGGAATACCACCTGTCACGATAGATTCCATAGTTTTTATTTCCGGTAAAATTAGGAGGATTATATGAAAAATCATATCCCAAATGATTTAAAGTATATAATATCTGGTTTTTCAGGTTTTCCTTGTCATTCAAATCCTTATAAAGGACCAGCCGGTTGAAAAAGCTGTCGAATTTAGATGCATGATTTGCAATGTAGGTGTCAACATCAGTGTATGAGAGTCCCCTTTTAGTGTTTTTGAAATAGTCTATTATCTCATCGTTGCTTATCTGAGTGAAAATCTTATTGTAGTTAATTGTGTTGTTTCTGATAAGGTTTATTGAAGTGGAACCGGAATTCATGTTACCTGACGGCAATTCCAGAATCAAAAACAGCTCCTTATGTGACAGTTGAGGATATTTTCCCAATAGATTTGTCAAAACGGAGTCCACATCTGTGCTGATCCACTCTCCGATGAATGCATCGGAACTGTCAAACAGAGATTTCAGCTCGCTCTCGTTCATGTCCTTTACCTGTTCACCGCTCCTTACAACCAGATTGAATCCTGTGAGATTGTCCTTATTATAGATTTCATCTGCTACAGAATCAATAATGTTGGTTCCAGGATTATCCGATATTATAAATATTGTCTTTTCCGATGTTTGAACATCTTCCAATGTATCTTGTGAAGTGTCTTTCAAAGTAGCATTACCATCCACCGTTTCTGCAAAACTTGCCTGCGAGAAAATGAAAAATGATAAAGCAATTATCACCAAAATATACTTTTTATTCATATTAATCCCTAAAATATTACTTTTCATATTATATTTGTAATTTTATTAATAATAAAGGTTTACAAAGTATTACTAACCAGGTAAAAAAACACTAAAAAGTATTACTCATGATTTTGAGACTCTTTCAAAAATTTTGTAGATTTGAAATTTTTTATTCTGTTTAAAAATAGTTAAATTATAATAATTGTTGATAAAATATATTATTGAGTAATTATGAATAGAGCATTAAAATCAAAAATTATCATGTTTGTCTCAATGATGTTGTTCATGATTTTTT
>NZ_CAMJUE010000043.1 GCF_946408925.1 uncultured Methanobrevibacter sp. | reverse complement strand
AGTCATGGACTGCGCCAACAAAAATTGTACCTAATGTAATCCATAGGAATGCTGCTGGACCAAACAACGCACCTTGAATAGCTCCAAATATGGGACCTAAACCTGCAATATTTAAAAAATGAACTAAAAAATTCTTAAATCTAGGCATTGGCATGTAATCGATACCATCCTGCAATCTAAATGCGGGTGTTTCCTGGCTTTCATCCACGCCTGAAATCCGTTCAATATATTTTCCATAAATGAAGTATGATGCAATCAAGGTTACAAAGCAAATTATAAAACTAATCATTATTCTTGTATTATTAAATTAAATTATAAAAAAGTTATCATTTAATTAAAAAATTTAGTTTTGTTAAAATATAAATTATGAATTAAAAAAATTTGTTAGACACTAATTTAAAAAGGAAAAAAATTATCATGAAATTTGAATGCAATGTTATTTGAACTTTTTAAGAAATGCAGCTCCTGTAATGGCAGTTGCAATGATTGAAATAATATTTGCTATCATTGAAGGCAATCTTAAACCTTCAGGGGCTTGCAGTATATATCCGAATGCAATTAAAGTACAAAATATTGCAGGAATCAATGTAACAATGTACAGTTTTTCTTTTTTAATCAGATAAACACTTGCGGCATACAATACAATTGTAGAGACAATCAGCTGTGACCATGCAAAATATCTCCAGATTAAGCTGAAATCAACAAAAGTTAATCCATAAGCAATTAAAAACACGGGGATTGTTGTTTTTAGTCTTGGAATCAGTTTTTCATGATTGAGGCCGAGTTCATCTGCGATTGTTATTCTTGAGCTTCTAAGTGAAGTGTCTCCAGAGGTAATCGGACAAATCACGACTCCTATAATTGTTAAAACCAAACCGACTGGTCCGACTAATGTTTGCGCTATCTGGTGGATAGCGAGTGAAGGTGTCGCACCGTAGATTACAGCCAGTTGAGGTTGGCCATTGAAGAATGCCATTGCAACTGCTGCCCAGCAAAGTGCAACCAGGCCTTCTATAACCATTGAACCGAAAAACACGGGCCTTGCATCCTTTTCATTTTCAATGCATCTTGCAACAATTGGTGATTGGGTTGCATGAAAACCTGAAATTGCTCCACATGCAATTGTTACAAATAAATAAGGAAAAATGCTTTTTTCAGTCAGATATAATCCCTGTGTTGTAAACTCGGGAATTGAGTATGTGGGATTCAAAATCAATGCTCCTGTAATCACCACGACCATAATCAGCAATAATGCTCCAAAAACAGGATATACTTTTCCAATGATTTTATCAACCGGAAATACTGTTGCAATTAAAAAGTAAATGAATATTATAGTTGTCCAGATAACTATGTTGATACCGGTTAGGTTGCTGAGCAGATCTGCAGCTCCTTTTGCAAAAGTTGTTGCAACAAGAAGTCCAGTAACTATAATGACGATTGCCATGATTTTTTGGATTTTGCTTCCCAGATACTTTGAAACAATTTGTGGCATTGTCAATCCGTCATTTCGAACGGACATGTATCCTGAAAAGAAATCATGGGTTGCACCAATGAAAATCGTACCTAATGTAATCCATAGGAATGCTGCGGGACCAAACAATGCTCCTTGAATAGCTCCAAATATGGGGCCTAAGCCTGCAATATTTAAAAAATGAACTAAAAGATTTTTCATTTTAGGCATTGGTACGTAATCGACACCATCCTGCAATCTAAATGCAGGTGTTTGGCGGGTTTCATTCACGCCTGAAATGCGTTCAATATATTTTCCATAAATAAAGTATGATGCAATCAATGTTACAAAACAAACAATAAAACTAATCATTATTTATATATTTAAAATTAAATTATAAAAAAATTATGTATAAATTATTTAAAATAAAAATTAAATAAATATTGTTTGGACATTAAAATAAGGAAAATCGATCATGGAATTTGAAAACAAAAATGGATTAATAACATTAATTATACTCATAATGGCTTCTGCAGTCGCATTGATATCGCAGAGTATAGTAACAACAAGCCTGCCCTATTATATGGCTGATTTCTCAGTTCCTCTGCAACGGTGCAATGGACATACTCTGTTTTTCTATTAGTGCTTGGAGTGATGATTCCGCCAACAGCATACATCACAAAAAGATTCAAAATCAAAACAATACTTACAACCTCACTCGTTTTATTCATAATCGGTTCGGTGCTTTGCTTTTTATCAACAAGCTTTGAAGTGTTAATCGTTGGCAGAATCCTGGAAGCTATGGGAACAGGTATTCTAATGCCGATAGGTCAGATATTGATTTTCAGAATAATGCCCGAGGAAAAATGGGGATTTTTCATGGGACTGATGGGGTTTCTTGTCGGAATCGTCCCTGCAATGGGACCTACCATGGGTGGAATCATAATTGACCTGTATAACTGGAGAGTCATTTTTGAATTCTTGGCGATAACAACTTTTGCAATCTTAGTTTTAGCGCTGCTGTTTGCAAACTTTGAACTTGAAACCCAGAATTATCCATTGGATTTTCCATCTTTGATGCTGTCAATACTTTTCTGTGCAGGCTTGATGATAGGGTTTTCAAACATCGCAGAATATTCCTTCAGCTTGACTCATGTAATCCTGCCGATAGTTATTGGTGTGATAACATTATTGATATTTGTCAAGCGTCAAAAAAAGATTGAAAAACCCTTGGTTAACTTGAAGGTGCTTAAAAACAGGTACTTTGTATATGGGACTGTTTTTGCAGCATTGCTCTATTTTGTAATGTGCGGAATCAATGTGATGGTGCCTTTGTTTGTTCAAAGTGTGGCATATTACTCTCCAACCGAATCAGGACTCATATTGTTCCCGGCAGCAATAATCATGATAGTGTTCAATTTCATAAGTCCTATAATGGCGGATAAGATTGGAATAAAGTCTGTTTTAATAGCTTCATCAGTTTTGAATATCATCGGATTTGCCGCAATGATGACATATAACATGAATTCAACTTTTGAATATCTCTTGATTACTCAGTTGATTAGGGGAATAGGTTGCGGACTTGGTCTGTCACCTTCAATCACATGGGCAATGAGTGTTGTTGCAGATGAAGCTGAGGATGCAACTGCAATCAACAACACTGCAAGGCAGGTTATAGGTGCAATCGGTTCCTCTGTTACAGTGGTGATAATGCAGATACTGGCAAACGGAAACATTACTCATAATCAGTTTTCAGTCAACTCATTTAGCATGACCTCTTTGATGATGATAATAATAACAGCAATTCTTTTGATAATAACAATACTGTTTATAAAAAATAAAAAGGATATAGTTGAAGGTTAGATTTAAGCCATGCTTTGAATCTACAATCCTCAATGGGACAGATGCAAATCTGAAGAGTTAAACAGTGGGAATAATGCCTTTTAGAGAAAATTAGTTGATTTGTCCACCAATCCCCTTAACATACTCTTCAACATACTCCTTGTCTTCTTTTTTGAATGTTGAGTAGTGAAACGTGAATTCAGTTAGATAATCATTGATTTGCTCAATATCAGTTATTTTAGCATCAATAACGCCATCAATATGCTCAAACATTTTAATCAAGTACTTTTCATCGCAACTTGAAGGCAACTTGGCAGATAAGTTGAAATCTTCCAATTCAAGATTGTTTTTCTTCCATTCAAAGACATCTTTTGCGGATAATATGTCCACATTGGAAATCTTCAACGAGATTTCATCACTGTTTTCTAAGACCACACATTTTGAGGTGACCTTTTTCACGATGCCTACATGAATGTTTCCATAATATAAATCTTTTAAGCCCACTTCCTTTCCTATTGATTTTGTCAGTATATTGGCCTTTTGGCTGAGCATACCTATTGTTCTGTCTGAACGGATCAATGCCTCCTCACGATTATCCAAATGTTCGGATGATTCTAGAATATTTTTCACAAAGTCCTCTTCATTTCCATCTTCAATCAATTTTGAAAGGTAAATTCCCTCTTTAATTAAAGCTTTCCTTGCATTACCGGTTTCCTTATTGTTTTTCTGTATGGAATAGTAAAGATTAGGGTTTTGATATACAATACGGCTGACCATATCAAGCATCAGACTGTAGACCGGGCTTGAAAATGACCTTGACCTTTCAACGTTGATGTGGAGCTTTCTGATTGTTGAAGCTAAAGTGATGAATGAAAAATGAGTCAGGCCCTGAACTATGCTCATGTACTTGTCATGCTCTTCAGGAGTGGTTACGACAATTTCACATTCTGCCTTTTTCAAATAGTTTTCCACACGCCCGAACCAATTGCCGGACCTGTTTTCAACAGGGGTTAAAACGATAATCTGTCTTTCGATTGTAGGAACTCTGGGTCCGAACATCGGATGGCAGGGCAGTATTTCCACATTTTTCGGAGCATATTTATTTAAGGCATCAGCGGCCTCTTTTTTAATGCTGCACACATCCATCAATAGTGATCCTTGCGGTGCATGGGGAGCAACTTTTTTAATGGTGTCTGCTGTATATTCTATAGGTACACTGAAAATAACAATGTCTGCATCCTGTATTGCTTCAATGTTGTCATTGCTGTACTTAACATTTAATTCCTTTGCAACTTCAAGTCCTGAGGTTTCGTCACGGCTTGTGATTGTGATGTTGAAATCATTATTCAGGTGTTCAGCTATCCAGTGGCCCAGGCCTCTTGTTCCTCCGATAATGGTCATATTGCTCTTTTCGCTCATGTTGTTTTCCTCACTGTTACTTAACAATAATGTTAGTATATTTATCCGATAAGATATATTTTTTTAATATCTGAAGTTAATTAACCCTGGTTTTTTTCATATAGTTTTCAGTTTTAGTGCAATGTTATAGAAATCCAAATAATTATAAAAATAAGGAAACTATAAATATATAATTAAATAAGTAAGATTTAATTTACTTTTTAAACAAGTGAATCATCATAAATTGGGAGGATACCATGATTAGTGGTGAAGAAAAAGAGAAAATCAAAAAGGAAATAGTTGAAAAAGTGAATTCTGTTTTGGAGAAAAACGGTGAATCATTCAGGTTGGACAGGGTAAATATCCTGAATAAACATGAAACAGTTAAATTCATGGGAAATTACAGGGTTTATGACAGGAAAAATTATGATTCAGTCTCAAGAGAAATCAATTCCTTCTTAAAGAAATATGGAAATGTTGAAATTAAATCTAAAAAAATCAGGGACAGCGGCATGAAATTCACAACAGTGAGTTTCAATTTTGAATTATAACTATTTTTAGATGTTTGAAAAGATGGATTATTGGATAATCAATACTATCATTAAAATTCATGAGATGACATTGTGTCAATCATCGAATTCAGTTCATAAATAGGTGAATATTTTATGTAGTATTGAAATAGAATTAACTAAATCATGCAAAATAAAATTATTGATAATAAATTTAGGGAAATACTAATACCTACAATGCTTATAGCAATGGCTTTGAACATATCTATCATTGTCGATTCGAGCTTTGTAGCAAATTATATTGGCCATAACGGACAGGCGGCATTGCAGGTATTGGAACCGTTGGTACTGTTGGTAACTATTTTTGAATGGCTATTCGGTCTTGGCGGTCAAATATTGTCCTTAAATAAAAAGGCAGAGTTTGACGAGGAGGGAAGCAATCATTATTTCACAGTTGCCATATTGACGACTATAGTACTGTCTGTCATTATTCTTGCAGTTTGTTTTATGTTTAAAAATCCGATAATCTCAATGTTGCATCCGACTCCGGAGGTTGTTCCGTTTGTCAGCAGTTATGCGACATTTGTTTTCATTTCATTTCCTCTAGCCACTATATTGGCAGTTTTAACCCAATTCATTCGTGTTGATGGCCAACCAAACCTTGCATCGGCGTTAATCATAATTGCAAATGCAATAAACATTGTATTGGATTATGTGTTTTTAGGATACTTGCACATGGGCATTGAAGGAGCATCATTGGCAACAACCATTGGCTATGCTGTGGGATTAGTTTGCGCTTTAAAGTATCATTTTGATTCTAAAAGAACATTCAAATTCCTATTGTCAAAATTACATATCAAATCATGGATTAAATCTTCTTTTGAGATAATTAAAATCGGATCTCCCGGAGCAAGCATGGGACTTTTTGATGTTGTGCTGGTTTTTTCAATGAATATTATTCTCAGTTCAGTTCTAGGAACTATTGGTTTGGATATCTATAATGCCTCTGTTAATGCATTGCTTGTGATAAGCATTATAATCATTGGAGTTTCAGAAACCTTGTCTTCAATTGTGCCGATTTATTATACTCAAAATGATTTCAACAATTTGCAGTATATACTTCGAAAATCAATCATGTGGACATTGGCATGTTCTGTTGCATTCACCATCTTTTTGTTGGTTTTCCCCGATGGATTATTAATATTTTTCAATCTGCATAATCTGCCAAATGATGCCACTGTAGAAACGGCTATCAGGTTATATTCACTGTCATTCATACCATATGTTATTGTGTCTATTTTAATCTTTTATTACGAGGGTATTGAAAGATCAGTTCCTTCAGGAATTGTATCATTCATTTCAGGGCTGGCGGGTCCGTTACTATTCACTTTCATGTTATATCCTCTTATTGGAGTCAACGGCATATGGCTGTCATTCTTTTTTGGAATGATGTTGGCAATACTGGCGGCAGTATTATACTCTAAAATCATTCAACGAAAAGAAAAGGAGTATTCTGGACTGTTCTACATCAAAAGGGACGTGATACCAAAAACTCGAAATTATGCATTTGAAAATTTTGATGATAAATCAAGGATTGAGATGTACAATCATTTGAAATGTTTAGATGTTGATGATTCAGATTTAAAAAAGTTGGATGAGATATTGAAATACATTTTCGAAAGTAATGGTGGAAATATCCTATTGAATATTTTTATAATAGATTATGAGGATTGCATAATAATCAACATCAAGGATGAGGGGAAACGGGAAATCATCAGGGATAATGCCAAATTTTTTGATGATGAACAGATTGATTGCAGTGAGGTATTAGGTTTTAATAATGTGAAATTAACCTTTTTTAAAGATTAAAATCATTTCCAATGGTAATTATTATATTGGATGAATGATTTTAAAAAATAATAAGTTTTCCAGTTGGGTTCTAATTTTTTCCAACTGGCACAAAGTAGAGTCCTAAACTCCTAATTTTTTTGTATAAAATTAAATGATATGATTATTCAAAGTTGAATAATCTTATTGGTGTTTATTCGATTTCGCCAAACCATTTGGTTTTTCTACCGATGTAATACATCAGGATGGCGAGCAATATTTCAAATACTATAGCTACTGCAACCTCGTTCAATGAGGGTGAGGAAGTTGATGAGATAAGTCCGAACATGACGAATAGACTGATAGAAAAATTGTTTGCAGTATGCAGGGCGGAACTTACTTCAATACCATTGGTTTTCCAAGCAAAGAATCCGAAAATGATGCCTGAAACAAGAATTTCAATGAGTCCAAAGCTGTTGTATCCATGAGATACGGAAAAAATTACTGCCTGGATGATTATTGCAAGGATAGGTATATTGAACCATGACCCTAAAGTCGGCATGATCAATCCACGGTACACATATTCTTCAGCTATACACTGGAGGGGCACTAAAATTACACTGATGAGTAAAAACAGCAATGAAAAATGATATGTGCCTTTAGGTCCGCGAATTGCAACGTCAATACCTTCGAAGATAAGGAACAATATGAGTGGAATTATCAATGCCTTGAAAAAAAGATTAGTGTTCCATCCTCCCCGTGATGATGAATAGGATGAAAATGGCCTGTCCCTAACAATTTTTGTTGCAAGATATAGGGCAGGAATCATAATAATAACTCCTAAATCAGTAACTATTAATCCGACTTCACTATTTAAGACTTCATATCCTCCGTTTATCAGGGATGTTACAAAAGATTCTCCATATATTCCATAACAAGCCAATATTATTGTAACGCTGAATATAGCGGATAATATTAATCCTACTATGAAAACAAGTATAGGTTTGTACCATTTATATTTCTCAAAGGTTTTTGGAAATGTTATAAATTCAGATATTTTCTTATTTTCTGTCATATTTATTAATTTATTTTAAGTGATATAAAATAATTTATATTTTTTCATAGCTGTTTTTAATATATTGTCTAAAAATAATTTATGGTGCTTTATAGATTTTAAATATATTGATAGTCGAAAAAATAATTTAATTTAAGAAATTTTTATTCTAATTTTTCACATGATTGTTGAACGGTGTTGGAATATTCAAAAAATTTTGTCAAACACATTAAACAATTAACTTTTTATTTTAAAAAAAATATATTGTTTAATGAATGGATATAGGTGGAAAATATGATTGATAAAAACGCAAATTATGTCAAATACTTTTTACAAATTATTAAGGAATTTGATGAAAGTACAGTTCTCAATCCCGATTTAAACGGGATAAAGACTCCAAGTTTAAATACTGAAGAATTAAACATTAATAAAGATGAATTAATCGAGTTCTGTCGAAATAATTCAATCAATGAAAATTCTCTTTTTTTAGCTGGTGCATGTTTAGCATTAAACAAGTTTAATTTTTCCAATAAAAACTTGATATTCCATGAAAATGATATAATTTTCACTACAAATTTTGAAAATAGGAAAATATCCATTGAAGATTATTTGAGCCAGATTCAAAAGGATTATGAAGAAAATTTAAAATATGCCAATTTTTCAATTGATGAGATTATCAAAGAATATGATTTGAAATCAGGTATATATTATGCATTTGATAAAGACTTGAATCTTGATTCCTTAGGATATAAATATGACCTTTATCTGACGGTTAATGAAAATCCTGAAGAATTTGTAGTATCATCTTCATATAATGACCAATTATATTCTGACGATTACATTAATTTATTCCTCAATAGTATTAATCAAATTATCAATCAATTTTTATCAACAGATATTTCCACATCAACATTATCAGACATTTATCTTGTAAAAGAAGATGAAGATTTCAAATTCAATGAAATTAAAACACCTTTCATCCATAAACGTTTTGAAAAGCAGGTGGAAAAAGACCCTGACCATCTTGCACTTGTTGCAGACGGCGAAAGATTAACCTACGGCGAACTTAACCGGAAAGCAAATAAGATTGCCAATGCCCTTATCAAAAAAGGTGTTAAGCCTAAAAGTAATATTGTTATAATGTTTCACAGGAACAGCAATTTGATTGCTACAATTTTGGGTGTTTTAAAAGCAGGCTGTGCTTATATTCCTATTGATTTGGCTTTTCCAAAAGAAAGGATACTCTTCATGGCACATAACAGTCAGGCAGACTATATTCTTGCCGAAACTACTGAGCTTATGGAAAATTCAATCGGCATTGACGAGTTGCTTCAGGAAGAAAACGATGAAAATCCAAATGTCGAGATTTCTCCAGACGACTTGGCTTATCTTCTTTACACTTCAGGTTCCACAGGTTTGCCAAAAGGAGTAATGGGAACTCACAGAAACGTTACAAGTGGATACACTGAAGATGAAGAAAACATCATTTATCAGGCATATTCCAAAATTGAGAAAAACCTTGGTGTCATTACAGTTTCATTTGTTGCATTTACAGCTGATTTTTTAAGTTTGACTTATGGAAATACATTGGTATTTGCAAATGATGATGAAGCTAAAAACATCGAATCACTGGTTAGATTAATGGAAAAGGAAAAACCTGACGCATTCACATTCACAACTCCTTCACGTCTAAAGCAATATCTGGATTATGAACCGTTTGCAAAGGCACTGTCCTCAATTAACCAAATATGTATGGGTGGGGAAAAAGTTCCAGACGAACTTGCTCATGTTCTTTTGGCCTATGATGAAATGATTCCTTATGTCACTTACGGATGTACAGAAGTGACAGGAATTGGAACAATCGAGAAAATAACAGATATGGACAAGGAATTGACAATTGGTGATGCTCCATATAATGTAGTTGCTCAAATAAGAGATATTGACGGACGTATTCTGCCTCCGGGAGTCATGGGTGAAATTTACATTGGAGGTTGCGGAGTTTCAAAAGGATATTATAATCTGGATGAAAAAAGCCAGGATTCATTCATTACCATAAACAATATACCATTCTATAAAACCGGAGACTTCGGTGTAGAAAATTCCGAAGGAAAATTAATCTCAAAAGGAAGGATGGACAACCAGATAAAACTCAGGGGACTGAGAATAGAGATTGGGGAAATCGAATCAAACATCACCAAATTCCCAAATGTAAAGCAGACTGCTGTTGTAGTTAAAAAAATAAACAATAACGATCATTTATGTGCATATTTCACTGCAGATGAAGAAATTGATATTAAGGCATTGAAAAAATATCTGCAAGAAAGATTGACTACTTATATGGTTCCAACAGTATTCATGCAGTTAGATGAAATGCCGAAAACACCGAACGGAAAGATATTCCTTAAAAAACTACCAAAACCAGTTCTTAATCTTGAGTTGGTTCCACCTGAAACAGAAACCGAGAAAAAATTATTCGATATTGCAGCATCTGTTGGCGAAAACACTGAATTAGGTGTGACAGATGATTTATATGCCGTAGGATTTACATCATTGACATTGATGAAACTGAGTGCAGTTGTATTTGAAGAGACTGGTGTCAATTTAAACATTTCCAAACTTATTGATGAGCCTACAATCAGAAATATTGCCCGTGAAATCGATAATGCTCAAAAAGATTCCGAGAAACTTGACAAGATTATTGAAAATGCTAAAAATTCAACATACATTCCATTGACTGCAAATCAGCTGGGTGTTTATTATGAATGCGCTCAGAATCCTGATGAGCCTCAATATAATCTCCCCTGCCTTATAAGATTTGACAGCTCAATTGATGCTGAAAAGTTAAGGGATTCAATCATCAAAACATTTGACACATATCCGTATCTTAAAACAAGAATTGTCATGCATGGTGACCAGCTGATGCATAAGAGGGATGACTCAATTCCGATAGAGGATATTCCTATTGTTGAAGTGCCACATATCAGTGATGAGGAAATATATAATCTCAACTTCAAGAAATTCGAGTTGCTGGGAGGGCAATTGTTCAGGGCAAAAATATACAAGACTGATGATGAAGTCGTACTGTTCTTTGACATGCACCACATTATAACCGACGGTGCATCTGTAAATATACTGTTCAAGAGCTTTTCAGATGCCTATGAAGGAAATGAGATTGAAAAGGAAACAGTTGACGGTTATATTAATGCATTGATTGAAAAGGAAAATGAAAACAGTGATGAATACGTTGCATCTGAAAGATACTTCCATGAATTAATGACACAGGAAGTTGACTCAACCGTCCTGACACCTAACCTGAACGGTAATCCTGATGATGGAAAACTGAAATCAATATCTAGAAACATCAATCCGCAGATAATCAGGAAATTCTGTGCAGAAGAAAGGATAAGTCCAAACGTTCTATTCATGGCAAGTACAATATTGAACCTGAATAAGTACACCTTTTCGGATAAAACATTGATAACAACCATTTTCAACGGCAGGTCAAATTCCAATTACTTCAATACACAGGCATTCTTAGTTAAAACACTTCCGATATTGTCAATAAATGAAGACAGAAACATTACCATAAGGCAATTGTTAAATCAAACTGACAGATTATGGAAAGATACACTTAAACATTCCGATTATCCGTATACTAAAATTTCAGAGGAATTCCAATTAAAACCTGAATTCATGTACACATACAATAACTTTGATGAAAGCATCATCACAATGAACGGTAAAGATTATGAATTAACCCGTCTGGATACTGTTGAAACCAATTATAAAATCACTTTTGATATTAACGAATCAGAAGACAATATTGAACTGTTTCTGTTGTATAATGAACAGTTATACACAGAAAAATATGTCAAAACCTTTTTAAACAGTGTTTTAGCTACTGTGAACCAATTCATTGAGATGGATATTGATCAAATTCCAATAAGTGAAATCGAATTGAATAAACATTATGAGATTCCAACTTTCACACCTGTTGAAACTCCATTTATTCACAAACGCTTTGAAAGACAAGTTGTAGCAAATCCTGATAATATCGCACTTGTTGCCGAAGATGTGACATTAACTGCTGGCGAACTTAACGAAAAAGCTAATAGAATTGCAAATGCTTTAATCAAAAAAGGAGTTAAACCAAAAAGCAATGTTTTAGTAATGCTTCACAGAAACAGTGACTTGATTGCATCCATTTTGGGTATTCTAAAAGCGGGATGTGCATATATTCCTATTGATTTGGAATATCCTCAGGACAGAATAGATTATATCTATGAAAACAGTCAGGCAGATTATATAATTACTGATGGGGATGATGACAATTCATTGAACGTTAAAGATTTGCTTAAAGAGGACAATATTGAAAATCCTGATGTTGAAATCACTCCTGATGATTTGGCATACATGATTTACACTTCAGGCTCTACCGGAAATCCTAAAGGTGTGATGATTTCACATGAAAACATTGCAAATCAGGTTCAAAACCCTAAATCACAATATAATAGCTTATTATGTCTTGCAACAATTTCATTTGACGTATCTGTGGATGATATTTTAACTTCCCTTTCAAACGGATTGAAACTTATACTGGCCAGTGATACTCAAATCAAGAATATTCCAGAGTTAATTAAATTAATTGATGAGGAAAAACCTGAAGTTTCTGAAATCACTCCTTCAAGGCTTGCTTCATATCTGGAAGTTCCTGAGTTCTGTGATGTTATAAGCTGCTTGAAATGTGTGTTCTTAGGTGGGGAACAGTTTTCAACCAAAGTTTATGAGAACTTCAGGAGATACTCTGATGCTGTTGTTTACAACAGTTACGGACCTACAGAAGCCACAATTACTTCAAACAACAAGGAAATCACAGATATCAATGATATCACTGTCGGTTATCCGTTGGAAAATTATGTTACTGATGTTCGTGATATTGACGGAAAACTCCTGCCATTTGGTGTAATGGGAGAGCTGTACATTGGAGGAACAAGTGTGGGTAAAGGATACTACAACATGGCGGATAAAACCGAAGAAGTGTTCCTGACCATCAACGATGTCCCATACTACAGAAGTGGAGACTATGCAATATCCAGACCTGATGGTGAAATAGAAATCCTTGGAAGAATCGATAACCAAATCAAACTCAGAGGATTAAGGATAGAAATAGGTGAAATCGAATCCAATATTAACAAATATCCATCAGTAAAACAGACTGTGGTTGTAATTAAGAAAATCAACAACAACGATCATTTATGTGCATATTATACTGCTGATGAGGAAATTGAAGTTTCCGAGTTAAAAGAGTTCTTAAAGGACAAGCTAACCAAGTATATGGTTCCTACTGCATATATGCAGCTTGATGAGATGCCTCAAACACCAAACGGAAAAACTGACATTAAGGCTTTGCCTGAACCGAAACTTGACCTGGAAAACATTAAACCTGAAACTGAACTTGAAGAAAAACTCTTCCAAATCGCTTCAGAGCTTGTAAATACTGACCAATTTGGTGTAACTGATGATTTATATGCTATTGGATTTACATCATTGATATTGATGAAATTCAATTCATTAATATATGCAGAAATGGGTATCAATTTGGATATTTCTGTCTTATTCAATGATCCAACTCTAAGAAAACTTGCAGTGGAAATTGATGCTAACGCTAATCAGGAAACCGGTTTGGAGGAATTTGTCGAATTGGCGTCTAAATTAGATTATTTCCCACTCACTGAAAACCAGTTAGGTATATACTATGAATGCATACAGAATCCTGATGTAATCAAATACACCATGCCGACACTTTTAAGATTCGGCAGTGATGTTGACGCGGAAAAATTGAAAGAATCTATCATTAAAACAGTTGAAGCTCACCCATACATCAAAACAAGAATTATCACAACAGAAGACGGTTCTCTAAAACAGGAAAGGAATGATGATACTCCAATAGATGAAATTGAAATTGTTGAAGTTGATTCAATAAGTGATAATGAAATCATTAAAAACGATGTTAGGGCATTCAAGTTTGGTGATGAACAGCTATTCAGATTTAAAATATATAAAACTTCTGAAGAAACAATATTATTCGTTGATTTCCACCATATAATTACAGATGGTGTATCACAAATCAATATTTTCGCAGATATTTCCAATGCCTATGAAAATAAGGATTTATCACACGAAATTGTGGATGGTTATGTCTACAGTCTCATTGAAGCTGATGCTAAAAACAGTGAAAAATACGTTGAATCTAAGGAATTCTTTGATGAGAAACTGTCACAGGAAATTGAATCAACAATCCTGACACCCAACCTCAATGGAAATCCTGATGAAGGACAGCTTAAAACAGTAGTGCAGGAATTCGGTGCTGAAAAAATTAAGGAGTTCTGTAATGATTATTCATTAAGTCAAAACGCACTCTTCTTGTCTGCACTTACATTAACATTGAATAAATACACATTCACTGATAAAACACTTATTACAACAATTTTCAATGGAAGGTCCAATCCGTTCTACTATGACACCCAGGGATTCCTGGTAAAAACTCTCCCATTGATATTCAACAATGAAAACAGACGGGAATCCATTAAAGAATTTATTAACGGCATTGATGATGTCTGGAAAGATACAATAAGTCATAGTGAATACCCATATACAAGCCTTGCAGAAGACTACCAATTAAAACCTGAATTCTTCTTCTCTTATCAGGAATTCCTGCAATCTGAAGAGGTAACAATAAACGGTAAAAATTATCAGGAAACCGCTTTACTTTCCGATGACCTTTCTGCAACAGCATATAAGGTTAACTTTGATATTTTTGTCTATGAAGATAAAATTTTATACAAATTGGATTATAATGACCAATTGTATAGTGAAGAGTATATTCAGAAATTCCTTGATTCACTTAATTTGGTTTTAAACAAGTTCATTGAAAGTGACATTAACAAATTGATGATTAATGAAATAGAATTGGAAAGTGAATCTGAATTGCCTGTTTTCACTCCTTTGGAAACTCCAATAATCCACAAACGCTTTGAAAGTCTAGCTGAAACAAATCCTGACAACATTGCACTTGTTGCTGAAGATGCTACACTTACTGCTGATGAGCTTAACAAAAAAGCTAATAGAATTGCAAATGCTTTAATCAAAAGAGGAGTCAAACCTAAAAACAATGTATTGGTAATGCTTCACAGAAACAGTGATTTGATAGCATCCATATTGGGTATTCTAAAAGCGGGATGTGCATATATTCCTATTGATTTGGAATATCCTCAGGACAGAATAGATTACATCTATGAAAACAGTCAGGCTGACTACATAATTTCTGATGAGAATGATGAAAATTCATTGAACGTTAAAGAATTGCTTAATGAGGAAAATTCTGAAAATCCAAATGTGGAGATTGATCCTGATGATTTGGCATACATGATTTATACATCAGGTTCTACAGGAAATCCAAAAGGTGTGATGATTTCACATGAAAACATTGCAAATCAGGTTCAAAACCCTAAATCACAATATAATAGCTTATTATGTCTTGCAACAATTTCATTTGACGTATCTGTGGATGATATTTTAACTTCCCTTTCAAACGGACTAAAATTAATACTTGCAAGTGACACACAAATCAAGAATATTCCAGAATTAATTAAGTTAATCGATGAGGAAAAACCTGAAGTATCAGAAATCACACCTTCAAGACTTGCTTCATACCTGGAAGTTCCTGAGTTCTGTGATGTAATCGGCTGCTTGAAATGTGTCTTCTTGGGTGGTGAACAGTTCTCAACAAAAGTTTATGAGAACTTCAAGAAATATTCTGATGCGGTTGTTTACAACAGTTACGGGCCGACCGAAACCACAATTACTTCAAACAACAAGGAAGTTACAGATATCAATGATATTACAGTAGGATACCCATTGGAGAATTATGTTACTGATGTTCGTGATATTGACGGAAAACTCCTGCCATTTGGAGTAATGGGAGAGTTATACATTGGTGGTGTCGGTGTAGGTAAAGGATACTACAACATGCCTGATAAAACAGAAGAAGTGTTCCTGACAATCAATGATATCCCATACTACAGAAGTGGGGACTATGCAATATCAAGACCTGATGGTGAAATAGAAATCCTTGGAAGAATAGATGACCAAATCAAACTCAGAGGTTTAAGAATAGAAATAGGAGAAATTGAGTCAAGCATTAACAGATACCCTTCAGTAAAACAGGCTGTTGTTGTAATTAAGGAAATCAACAACAACGACCACTTATGTGCATATTATACTGCTGATGAAGAAATTGAACCAAGAACCATAAAAGAATTCTTAAAAGATAAATTAACCAAGTATATGGTTCCTACTGCATACATGCAGCTTAATGAAATGCCTCAAACACCAAACGGTAAGACAGATATAAAAGCATTGCCTGAACCAAAACTTGACTTGGAATATGTGGCTGCTGAAAATGAAACTGAGGAAAAACTCTTTGAAATTGCATCAGAACTCATCAGCACTGATCAATTCGGTGTAACTGATGACTTATATGCCGTTGGATTTACCTCATTGATACTGATGAAATTTAACTCAATGATATATTCCGAAATGGGTGTAAACTTAGACATTTCAGTTTTATTCAATGATCCGACTATCAGAA
>NZ_CAMJUE010000042.1 GCF_946408925.1 uncultured Methanobrevibacter sp. | reverse complement strand
TAAAAATAAGAAAAATTATGCTGAATTTATATCAAAAAAATTCAGACCCCTAAAAATATTAACTATTTATCAATTTCGTATTTGACATTATTGCCTTCACTTGCTATATTATTTTCAAAATCACAACCGTTAATATTTAAAAAACATTCAGTGTAAATGGCTCCGCCTTTAAATGAAGCATTTTCGCTGAATAAAGAGTGATATATGGACAATTCAGCTTTATTGAAAATTGCCCCACCTTCAAATTCAGAAGAATTTGATTTGAAAATAGATCTGTTCAAATTCAATTCTGAATTTGTATCGGCAAAAATGGCTCCACCAAAGTTTGCCCGATTTTCAATAAATTTGGAATTATTTATCAGTAATTTAGAATTCGAAGCATTAAATATCGCACCGCCATAATCCTCGGAACAATTATTTTCAAATCTGCAGTTTTCGATTATCAAATCACAATCATTGAATATGGCACCTCCAGGGTATTCAGAATAACCTGATTTAAACACAATATTTTTTAATTTAACTTTTGCATTGATGATAAATACGGATATTTTGTTATTTCCATTAATTGTATGGCCGTTGCCATCGATGATTAAATTATCCTGAAAGATTTCAATACCATACATATAGGTTTCCTCTTCCGAGTCATCCATACTGACATTTTCAGTTAAAATGACCTTTTCCATTCCTCTGCTGATTAATTCTTCAAATTCCTTGAAATTCATTTTTACTCAACCCTTAAATATTCGTTCTGATTTTCACCCTTCGGATGGTTGCAACTTTAAACGGACTTTTTTTAAGCACCTGCAAACTTCACAAAAACAGGCATCATAAACTTTTATGTCCCCTCCAAATGGATCACTGATATCAACCGGATATTCCCCAATAAATTCCTTAATTGTATAAATCTTCAGATTTGGATAGTAGATTTTCAATTTTTCCTTGTGAAATTGCTCGAATGTTAAAACCAAATCCATCTCCCCTATGTTGGAATCCTTAAAGTATGTGGCCTTGTGAGAAGAAATGTCTATTCCATGGTTTCTACATACTTCCAGAGTATTTTTTGACGGCCTGTCTCCGGTTACTGCAACAATTCCTGAAGAGAAAACATCAATATCAGCCATTTGTTTAAAAATTACTTCAGCCATTGCACTTCTACATGTATTTCCGGCACAAACAAACATCAATCTCATCAAATCACCTCTGAACTATTAATTGTTTTATAATATCTTTAATGAAATATTTAAATTAAATAAATGATTTGATTTAATCTGAATGAATCAAAAAATATTTTACAGAACAATCATTCTAAATTGATTTATATTAAAACATGATTTTTAAGATGTGAATAAAAAATGGTTAAATTATTAAAAAAATGATAAAAATCAGTATTTTAATATTCAATAATCAATTATTTTGTTTTATTAAAAATCATGAAAATTAAACTGAATTAAACAAATTATAACTTCTATAAATTAAATTGAAAACTGGCAAATTCTTAATGAAAGGATTTACTTTACAATTAAAAACTTTATGTGATTTAATAATAAGATGCAATAAACTCATTTGTATGTATTTGGAAATGGCAATAATTGTTTATATACCCATTTAAATTAAACATTAAAAAAAAATTAAACAAATTCTAAACAATTCAATACTTTTTTAAACAATATCCAATTATATCTGAAACAATGTGATAAATATGAATAAAAAAGAAATTACCGCAAAAATCGATGAAGCATTGTATTACATGCAAAATGATACTCAAAAAGCCATAATAATTTTTGATGAAATTTTAGAAATTGAACCTGAAAACATTGATGCCATTAATGGGAAAGGATCATCATTAATGAAATTAAACAGCATGCATGAAGCGGAAAAATATTTCGATTATTCACTGTCAATCAAAAAAACTTCTTCTGCATTAATAAGCAAAGGCATAATATACAAAAATAAAAAGGAATATAAACAAGCATTGAATTATTATGATGAAGCAATTGAAATAAATCCTGATTTGAATAATATTATAACCATATTAAAAAATGAAATTTTAGATTTAATTGACGGTGAAATTGAAATTGGCATAAATACCAATTCAAAATCAAATAACCTAATCAAACAGGGATTAACATATAAAAAATCAAATAAATTATGGGATGCCCTGGAATGCTATCAAAATGCAATTAAGGAAGATGAAAACTGTAAAAATTCTGTTCAAGCTTTAATAAATGAAATAAAATCGATTTTGCAAAATGAATTTATGATTAAAACACCCGAATTATCAGATTCCAGAATCAATCAGCTGAAACTTAAAAGTTTGAGATTGCTGTTAATCGAAGAAGACCCGAAACAGTCATTAACCATAATGAATCTTATTTTAGAAAACGATGAAAGTGAAATTGATACCCTAAACCAGAAGGGTTGTGTATTATTCTTATTTGATGAATGTGAAAAATCTATTGAATGTTTTGATAAATGTTTAACTATCGATAAAGATTATTATTACGCTCTTTTTAACAAAGGAATTGTCTTAAGAAGAATAAATAAATTAAATGAAGCTCTTGATTGTTTCGATGAACTTTTAAAAAATCCTCAAAATTATGATAAAGTAAAACCATACCAATTAGAAATCCTCGATAAATTACATGAACAAAATAAAAAAATAACCTGATTTCCACCATATCACCAAAATCCATCATGCTTTGCATACATATCATCACCAGAATACCTGAAAACCTCCAATAATGAAATTTAATTAAACACCATTTCCAAATTAAAAAATTTAAACATAAAGTAAAATCTTTATGTGATTTATACTGCATTAAAACTAATTTTAAAACAATAACCAAATTAGAGGTGATTAATATGTGCGGAATTGTAGGATGCATATTAAAAGAAAATAATGATGTAGCACCAATTCTATTTTACTGTATTTTAAAATTGGAATACAGAGGATACGATTCAATAGGTCTGGCTACTTATGATAACAAGATACATGTAAAAAAAGACCAAGGAAACATAGAAACTGTGAATAACCGCATTCATTTTAAAGAAATGAAAGGCAGCTGTGGTATTGCACATACCAGGTGGGCTTCAACAGGCATACCAAATTATGAAAATGCACATCCGCATCTTGATGATACAAACAGTATTGCAGTTGTTCACAACGGCACTTTAGAAAATTATTTGGATCTTAAAGATGAATTAATTAAATTAGGCCATACATTTAAATCAACAACTGACACTGAAGTTATTCCCCATTTAATTAAAATTTTTATGAACGAGGGACTGGATTTAGAAAATGCTGTGAAAAAATGCTGTCAAAAGCTTAAAGGATCTTATGCAATTGTTGCAATGTCAAAAGACGAACCTGATAAATTAATTGCAACACGTAAAGACTCACCACTAATTATTGCACAAAATAAAGATGGATATTTCGTATCATCCGATATTCCTGCGGTATTGGATTACTCTCGAGACATATACCGACCAAAAGAGGGAGAATTTGTAATTATGACTAAAGAGAGTATTGAAATACATGATGAAAACGGTGAAAAAATAGACCCTGAGTACATTTACATTGATTGGAGTCCTAAAATGGCTAAAAAAGATGGTTATGACTACTTCATGATAAAAGAAATTCATGAACAGTCCTTAGCTGTTAAAAACACACTGACTCAAAAAACAAATATCAAAAAAATAATTGATGAAATTGGAGACATTAAAAGGATTTGCTTTGTAGCATGCGGAACATCATACCATGCATCAATTACCGGAAAATATCTGATTGAATCACAAAAGGGAATTCCATGTGATGTTATTATTGCATCGGAATATAAATATACTGCAAAAACATGGGATGAAGACACACTTGTCATCTTCATATCACAGTCCGGTGAGACCTATGACTCACGTATGGCTCTAAAAGAAGCAAGAAAAACCTCAAAAACATTGGCTATCGTTAATGTTGCAGGTTCCGCCATGACTCAAGAAGCCGAATACTTTATCCAAACACAGGCAGGTCCGGAAATTGGAGTTGCAGCAACAAAAACATACATTGCGCAATTAACAGCAATCTATTTGTTTGCAGGATTATTGGCTGAAAATGATGAACTAATCGAGAAATTAAACAAAGTTCCGGAATATATTGAAGAAATTGTTAAACAGGAAAAGTTAATTGAAGACATATCCAAAAGATATGATTTTGCAGACAATGCATTTTACCTCGGACGAGGATTTTCATATCCTATTGCCCTTGAGGGAGCATTAAAACTAAAAGAGATATCATACATCCATGCTGAGGGATATGCTGCAGGAGAATTGAAGCATGGTCCTCTTGCACTGATTAATGAAAAAGTACCTGTTATAGTGATAATTCCACCGGGTGATGATTATGATAAAACAATGGTTAATTTACAGGAAGTTAAAGCCCGTGAAGCAATTATATTAAGTATTGGTGCTAAAGGTGATGAAAAACTCAGGGAAAATTCAAGGATTGTAGTTGAAATCAATCCGGAAGTCACAGATATCATTGCACCTTTGGTTTATACTGTACCTTTACAGCTGCTGTCCTATTATGTGACTGTTGAAAAAGGTTACAATCCCGACCAGCCAAGAAATCTGGCAAAAGTGATTACCGTATAACTCATGAAGCTTCTGCTTCATGACCTCTTTATTTTATTTAATTGTCATTTAAAAAAAAGAAAGTTATTCCTTGCCAATGAGAGACACTCATCACGATACACTAATAGTGCCTGCAAGGAGAATGTGAAAATGGATTATTTAACATTTTACTAGAGTCTTCTCAAACCGGAATGTTCAAGCAAAGATTAACTATAATTATTTCCGGATTCATCAAACTATTAATAAGCCAATTAAATATGATATTCCAATATTATTCTTCGATATATAACTCATTTAACCTATTTAAACTAGCTTTTTTAACATCAGTATCTTCATCATTTATAATAATATTTGTTAAGACACCGGGATTGTATATCTTTTTGATTGCAGCAATTCTAATATGGGTTTCAGGATTTGTTAAAGCTAAATCTATTAACGGACCTTCATCTTTACCGGTGTTGACTTTAAGTTTGATAACTTTTACCTTTTCTGTTTCATTGTCGCTGCCACCTGGAACCTGACCATCACCTGGAATAACACGTTCAATTTCCTCTTCACCATCATATTCATAAGCCCAGTTAGCATCATCACAAGTCAAATGATCATATATAGATTCATTACCCAGATACTCATCCTCTTTTGGCCAATGAACATGAACTTTATTATCCAATACTTTTGAAACAATTTTTTGACCGGAATTGACATTTTTAATAGAAGTTTTAACTAAATCAATACGCCTTTCATCAAAATCCATTTTATCACCTATATTATATTTGGTTTTGAAAGTTAAAAAGTCTTTTTAATTTCAGCATGATTAATGGAAATATCAGATATAATTTTCAAAATCTTCAGAAAGTATTTCGAAAAATTTCTCATCGTATGCCTCAAAATCATGGTTTTTATTAGTTTTAGGGAAATCTTTCCTCATGATTTCTAAATTTTCCCCCATCCATTTGTTAATTCTTGAAATAACTTCCAAATTCAAATTTTCAATACAACAGTTCTTATAATATTTAATCAAATAGCAAATATCATTTTTTATATCATCATCCACATGTTTTAACATTTCAAAAATGTTGATCGGAGGATTTATTCCCATGTCAAGAAGCAACCATGCCAGTATGCATCTGCAATTATAAAGGTACATTTTAATGACTTTTTTTGTTATCTCCAAATCGTTTAGAGATAATAATTTCCAATTATTGGATGCAATGCTTGTATAATGGTATTTTAGAATGGCATCATCAAAATCAGGAAGACTTTTAAAAATATCAATCTTCCAGTCGATATATTTGATCGGACTTATTATCCATTCTCTCAAGTTGGGATTTCCCCGATAATGCAGTAACAATGCCTTTTTCAAATCCCAACCTACAATGTCCAAATCTCCCTCCATAACTTCAATAACATCTTTTTTAGAGGATAATGAGACATAATCCTTTAAATTATTACTTTTATATATGAATCTAACATCATAATCACTTTCAGCATTGTCAAATCCCCATGCCCTTGAACCGGATTCACATGCATACAAAATAGTTACATTATTTTGTGATTCTATTTTTTTCAATTTCTCAATAATTTGTGACTTCATGATTTACCTCAAAATTTCTTTGGTGTTTACAAACCTGAAAGATACAAAACATCTATCTCCAGCCAGTAAATGCCCAATCTCTATCAGTCAGCATTTCCCTATCCCAATCCTTAAAAATTGACAAATCCAAATCATACCTGCATCCGTCAAACATGCCAACAGTATAATTTACATTCACATTTGAAACGTTCCAGTCTGACAGTGGTGAAATATCTTTTAGAGATTTGCAATTCTCAAACATGCACTCCATTGAAATTACCTTTGAAACATCCCAATCTTTTAATGGATATAAATCTGCTAAAGAAACACAGTTTGAAAACATATATTCCATATTTTTAACATTGGACACATTCCAATTACTTAAAAAGGATATGTCTTTCAAGGATTTGCAAAAATAAAACATGGAGTTCATATCGCTCACATTATCGGTTACATCAGCAACAATTGCCTTTAGATTGGTTAAATTAACATATTTATATGACAGGTCAGTGAACTTTGAAAGGTCTTCACTGACATAGATAATCTCATTTTTGTTTTCCACATCATTCCAGCTTGTCAGATTCGTTCCGTCATTCAATATTATTAATACATCAAATTCTTCAAAATCATAAATACTGTTACATGTGGTATTTAACTTTTCAAATTCAATTAAAAATCTGCTGTTCATTACAATCACGATTATTACACTAAATATATTTAAATAAAACTATTTAATAATATCGGCCGAGTATTTAAAATACCTCTCAATATTTTCAGCATCGTCCAGCATTTCCTTAACTTTTGAAATAGTATTGAACATTATTTTGACGTCTAATGTCTCATTTGCACTGTGTTGGTCTTTGTAACCTACTGACAGGTTTACACCGGCAACATTCCAAACAGGACAGATATGGTTTATATCAGATGATGTTCCAAATGACCTGACAAATCCAAAGGATTCAACATATCTGATGAACTCCTGATTTTCACATCCGTAGAAGACACAGTCATATTCATTTGCACGATCAAGTTCGATTAAATATTTTAAATCATTAAAGGGATGTTTTATTAAATCCTTCACCATCCTTTTTGCACCAATAGATCCGAGTTCCTCATCTGTAGTGAATATAACATGAGGCAAATAACCTTCTTCAAGTATTTTAAAAATTATAAATATTCCTGCCTTATCATCAAAGCCGGCACCTGAAGGATGCCACATGATTCCATTAAAATAACGGTAAATGAAATTTCTTTCATAATTATCATCTTCAAATACAGTATCTAAATGTGCAATCAGCACAATTGGAATATCACCTTTGGCAATAATATAATCTTCTGTTTCAGTAATGTCTTCATATAATTTTTTTAAAAAATCTGCTGCAAACTGCTTGGTTTGACTTTGTTTAAATGAAACTAACTTTTTTAGAAGTTCATAATCTTCATCATTAAGCATAATCATATCATCACCTATTAATAAGATATATGATAAGTATACTTAAATCAGATAAAGAAAAAGCTTTAATCAACCTTATAAAAAAAAATTGGAAATCAGGAATCATTAATTTAAACCAATTAACGATTCCATAATCCCCTTTAAAATAATGGCACTTTCATGAAACCTTGAAGTTTATCAAGTATTTCTCTTTGATATGGTTTAATCTTATTAAATATAGACGAATTTTTTAACATTTCATCATAGATGTCTAATGCTTGAACCATATAATCCAAATCTCCGGAAATCATAGATTTTCTTCTCAATGCAAATGCCTTATTGAATTTAGCGTAAAAGCTATAAATTTCATCACCAGTTTCAATTAATTTATCGAAACATTCAATTGCCTCGTCAACTTCATCATAGTAAAATAATAATACTCCTTTATAGTTGATTGCATCCAAATCATTTTCATCAATTGTTTCTAGAATTTCATCGACTAATGCCTGTGCCCTGATGAAATTTTTTCCAAGAAACATCTCTTTTATAATATTTAATTTTAATCTTGACAGATTAGATTCAATGTGAAAATCATCTCTTTGGGTTATATCGAAAAACATAAACTCCCGTATAAATGAGCTTTTCAATTTATTGATATATGAAACAACAACACTTTCACAGTTAGCATCTTTTCTTATCGCATCTTCATATAACTCCCATGCTTCCCAAAATGTTACTTTTTTAAATTTGGGATAAACAGGTTCAAGTTCGAATACATGTTCACCTTCCCAATAGGATTCCTCTTCTTTTAGACGGTTTGCCTTATCGATTAATTCCTGAGCTTCACTATTAAACTCATCAGGACCTGAGTTTTCAGCTTTTTTTTCAATGAAACCATTCTTAATATCTAGAACCATAAGTTTTAAATTAGGATCCAAATCAATAGCCTTATCACAATAAAATATTGCATTATCATAATCATTTTTATATCCATATATGAAAGCCTTGTTTAATAATGCCATCGGATTGTCTTTAATGCTTAAAGACTTATCAAAGACTTCTTCAGCATCATCCAATCGGCCGGCCTGCATTAATCCTGAACCCTTTCCATTTAAAAAATGAACGTTTTCAGGTTCTTTCATTATTAATTGATCGAATAATGAAACGGCTTCCTCATTTTTTCCTTTTTGCAGACATTGTGTCGCTTTATTAAATAATAATTCATTATCAACATTATTTGAAAACATATTATCATCCCCATAAGTTTATCAAATTTACCTAAATAGGTCAGTTATGATTTAATTAGAATATAATATAATATAAATCAGATTAAGCAATTCCTTTATGTGAACAATTCATGTCTAAAAAAGAGATTATATGAAAAAATTAAAAAAGAGATAAAATAATTAAATTTTATCTAAAGCCTGGTCAACATCTGCCAAAATATCTTCAATATCCTCAATACCGACTGAAAACCTTATCAAATCAGGTGTAACGCCAGTGGACAATTGCTGCTCTTCAGACAATTGGGAGTGTGTAGTTGATGCCGGATGAGTTACCAAGGATTTTGCATCACCAATGTTTGCTAAAAATGAGATTAACTCAACATTTTCAATGAATTTCAATGCTCCGTCATAACCTGCCTTAAGACCAAATGAAACGATTCCACCATAACCTTTCTCAGCATACTTTTTGGCCACTTCATGGTTAGGTGAGGATTCCAAACCTGAATAAGTAACCCAAGCCACTTTAGGATGAGCTTCCAAGTGTTTAGCAACAGCCATTGCATTTGAAGCATGTCTTTCAATCCTTAAACCTAAGGTTTCCAAACCTTGCAGGAGTAAAAATGAACCAAATGGGGACGGAACAGCACCTGTGTCTCTTCCGATAACTGTCCTTATTCTTGTTGTAAATGCAGACCCCTTAAAGGTTTCACCAAATACCAAACCGTTATAGGTTGCATCAGGTTCGGACAATGTTGGAAACTTACCATTCATCCAGTTAAAATCACCTTTCTCAATAACAATACCTCCAAGAGTGGTACCGTGACCTCCAATGTATTTGGTTGCAGATGAAGCGATGATATCTGCTCCATGGTCAAATGGCCTCACAGATCCGATACCTACAGTATTGTCAGCAATCAATGGAATATCGTGTGAATGAGCAATTTCCGCCAATTTATCAAAATCCGGAATATCAAGTTTTGGATTTCCTATTGATTCTACATAAATTGCTTTTGTTTTATCATCAATAGCTTTTTCAAACAGTTCAGGTGATTGGGAATCGACAAATGTTACTGTACGGCCCAGTTCCTCTAAAGTATTCTCAAACAATTCATATGTTCCGCCATATAAATTATCCGCTGAAACGATATTGTCTCCAACCTGAGTCAGGTTTATTATTGCATAAAAAATAGCAGACATACCTGATGCGGTTGCATAAGCTGCAGTTCCTCCCTCAATTGCAGCCATTCTTTTTTCAAACGCTTCAGTGGTAGGGTTTGTCAATCTTGTATAGATGTTTCCGCCCTCTGTAAGTGCAAAACGGTTTGCAGCTTGCTCAGGTGAGTCAAATACATAAGAGGTTGTCTGATAAATAGGAGTTACTCTTGAACCTGTTTCATCAACTTCCTCTTGTCCGGCATGAACACCAATTGTTGAAATATTTTTCTTGTTTTTAATTTCATACGCCATAATAATCAAGTTAAATATTTGTTGAAATAATTATATTAAATTATTTACTGAGCTGAAAAGTTTTTCTATCAAACCACTCGACAACTTCAGGGTTGAGGTAATCATGAAACATGCTTTCGGATTTATCCAAACTCATTATTTCAAACATGTCCTCGTCATCCAATGCAAAATCAAATATATCTATATTTTCAACCATTCTTTCCTTTTTAACGGATTTAAAGAGAACCACTATACTTCTTTCTACTAACCATCTCAATATGACCTGTGCAGGTGTTTTATTGTTCTTTTCGGCAATTTTAACCAAAATTTCATTATCAAATATATCATTTTTACCTTCTGCAAATGGAGCCCATGCCTGCATTTGTACACCGTTTTTCTCCATATTGGCCTGAGCCGCATATTGTGCGTTGAATGGATTTGCCTCAACCTGATTTATGGCGGGAATAACCTTACGTCCAAACAGACAAATGTCCGTCAGTCTGTCCGGATAAAAGTTAGACACACCAATAGATTTAACCAGACCCTCTTCATACAATTCCTCCAATGCTTTGTATGCTCCATAATAATCTGAAAACGGCTGGTGCAGCAATACCAAATCAATATAATCCAAGCCCAATCTTTCAAGTGATTTTAAAACGGAAGCCCTACAGTTATCATAGCCATAGTTTCCAACCCACACTTTGGTTGTGATGAACAGTTCTTCACGGGAAACACCGCATTCACCAATAGCTTCACCCACTTCAGTTTCATTTTGATACATCTGTGCGGTGTCAATTAATCTGTAGCCGGCTTCTATTGCATCAAGCACCGCCTGTTTGGTTTTTTCAGGCGGGATTTGATACACTCCAAATCCCAAAACCGGCATTTTAATGCCGTTGTTCAATGTTAAATACTGCATATTATCACTAAAATCCGAATAGATCCTGTGCATCCAGCATGACATCAACTATATGCACATTGAAAGGGCATCTCGGTTCACAGTCACCGCATGCAATGCAGTCTGTTGCATTGAATTTCAGATTGCTGTAATGTTCCCTGACACTTGCCGGCACTTCATCATGGTTTTTGGCAAGGTCATAGAACTTATTCACCATAGCTATATCGATTTCGGATGTGCACGGCTGGCAATGTCCGCAATATGTGCATTGTCCTTCAAAGGAGTGTTTTGGTGCATTTTTTAAAATTTCTGTATAATCCTTTTCAGTCTCGGTTGCAGTGCAGTATTTCAGTGATTCTTCAAGTTCCTCCACTGTTTTTACACCAACGAATATGCTGTTTACACCTTTCTGTTCCAGACAGTAATGTATGCATTGAACTGGTGTTAATGCAACTCCGAATGGTGATGTCTCATCTGACAGCAGGTTGCCTCCCGCAAATCCTTTCATTACAGTTATTGCAGTACCATTTTCCTCACAAGTCTGATACAGTTCTGCCCTTTGAGGGTTTAAGCTTGAAAGTGAATCTGTATATGCCTCCTCCTTTCTGTATTCTTCAATATCCTCCATTGCACCGAACATGTCATATGCAGGATTTATTGAAAACATCAAAAGTTCTATTTCGGGATTATTGGCCGCCAATATTCCCACATCAGGGTTGTGTGTGCTTAGCCCTATATGGGCGATTGTGCCTTCCTCTTTCAGTTTTCTGACGTATTCCATAAAAGGTCCGTTCATGATGTTTTCATAGTCCTCAATCTGGTCAACGTAATGAATCATTCCGAAATCAAGTGTGTCAATTTGAAATCTTTCCATAAAGTCTTCAAATGCCGGGATTACCTTATCCATATCGCGTGTACGTACATACTGATTGTTCTGCCAGGTTGATCCGATATGGCCCTGTATTACCCAGGCGTCACGGTTGGGTTTAATTGCTCTTCCCAGGTGTGAACGTACATCCGGTTCGCTCATCCAACAGTCAACAAAGTTTATTCCTGCTTTTTCACATGCCCTAATTAATTCTTCAGTGTCTTCATACGGTCTTTCCACTAGAAATTCAGCACCGAAAGCTATTTGCGATACTTTAATGCCGGTGCTACCTAATTCACGATATTCCATAATACTATCTCCTCCAGTTAAATATTTGTAGTTGAAAATAAAAAAAGTTAATGGAAATAATAGGATTGAACAGCAGATATTTCATTCAATTGCCTTTAAAACTGCATTCCTGATTTTTGTGGATATATCTGAAATACTCCAAATCCCAACTGGAATTTCCACTTGATTTTTTCATGATTTCACCTAAAGTTTTATATAATACTAAATTGCAAATTAATATATATAAAACTTTCCTAATGAAAGAGTTATCTTATGAAAGTATTTGGAGATTGATTATGAAAAATGAAAACCTGATAATTTACATCATGATGCTCGGTACATTCGGAGTATTGAGCACAGAAATGGGAGTAGTTGGAATACTGCCCCAAATATCACAATACTTTAATGTTGACATTACACAAGCAGGATTATTCGTAAGCCTCTTTGCACTGACAATTGCAATCTGCGGAATATTCATGCCCCTGGTATTCTCAAAATTTGACCGAAAGAAAAGTTTTATTTTAGTTTTAGCAGTATTTACAATATTTTCAACAATAGGTGCATTTGTAACCGATTTCAACATCGCTTTAATCTGCAGAGTCATCCCTGCAATATTCCATCCGATATATTGCGGACTTGCACTGACCGTCGCAGCAGAAATAGTTGAGCCTGAAAAGGCACAGGATGCGGTAAGCAAAGTTATTATGGGAGTGTCTGCAGGTATGATTATTGGAGTTCCGATAACCACATTTGTTGCAACAAACTTCGGATACCAGTTTTCAATGCTGTGGTTCAGTTTGGTTACATTCATTGCATTGATTGCAACAGTCATCTTTTTCCCAAAACTGCCCGGAAAGGAGCAGTCATACGGAAACCAGGTAAAAGTGGCCACAACAGGAGTATTCATAATATCTGTTTTAGGAGTAATATTTTTAAATGGGGGAATGTACACTGCATATTCATACATTTCCGAATTCCTAAACACTATGACAAACATTTTAGGAACCGAATTGAGCATAGTGCTTTTCATTTACGGTGTTGCATCAATTGTTGGAAACTGGCTTGGAGCAAAACTGTTAAACTCAAAGACAAAAACAACAGTTCTGCTGTTCCCGATTGTTTTTTCAATATTGATGATGGGAATGTTCATGTTCAGCAACGTAAAAATACCAATTATAATCCTGATGATATTCTGGGGATTGCTTGCGGGCATCGGTAATGATATCGCACAGTATTGGATGGTTTCCGCTGCACCTGAGGCTCCGGAGTTTGCAAATGGAATGTTTTTAAGTATGGGTAATGTGGGAGTGACCTTAGGCACCACAATTGCAGGTGCGGTTGTTGCCGGAATGGGCATTCAGTATGTAATGATTGCATCCGTTGCAGTGATGATAATAGATTTAATACTTATATTTACCAGAACATCAAAATATTCTATTGAGGCATAAAAATGACACTACCAGAACAGTTTAAAAAAGACAACGCCGAAAACATTTTCATTTATCATTATGTCGAGGAAATGATTGCCAATTACAGAAAATACCTTGATGAAACTTTTGATGATGAAAATATCAGCACATCAGAACTTCCATTTTTAATCAGAATTCGCTACAGTGAAAAAACAACACAAAAAGAATTAGTTGAATTGTTCAAAGTAAGTGAGGGATATACTGCCAAACTTTTAAGGAAATTTGAGGATTTGGGATACATTACAAGATGTGAAGACCCGGCAAACAGGCGTAAGAAAATAGTTGAGCTGACCGAAAAGGGATGTGAAAAGACTGACGAACTAATCGGATTGATCGACAGTTGGGAGATAAATGTTACATCAAAAATGAGCGACGATGAAGTTAGGCTTCTTAAAAGGTTATTATATAAAGTAGTTGAGTCATAATTAATTATAATGTATACAAAGGAATTCATATTAGATGAAGTGAATAATATTCGCAGCGAAATAGGCCATGACAAAGTGAATATTTTCATTGAAAGCATCTACTTTAAGAATAACGAGCTGTGGATTATAACTGAAGACCGCCCCGACAAGTCAGCCATTATCGGCAAGGGAGGTTGGGTTGTCGGTAAACTCAAAGAAAAATTAGGTCTTGAAAGTATACATGTCGAATCATATGGGGACTTTTTAAATAAGGATTATAAGCTAAGATTATCCAAAAAAACTATCCGCAACCTTGATTTGGATTTTGTAGGACTTGAAAATTTAGAAAAAGCAATAGAAAATAAATTGGAAAATATCTACAGTTTTAATATTGAAAGTTATTTTAAAGAAAATTCATTCAATGAATCTCCACGTACTGAAGCTGTTGTTGCACTTTCCGGAGGTGTAGACAGCAGTTTTTCACTTATTTTAGCAAAAAAACTTGGATTTAATCCTGTAGCCGTTACCGTTGATCCGGGAACCATTATCTTACCAAACCAGTTTAAAAAAAATATCAAACTCATTACCGAGTCACTTGACGTTGAACATGAATATATTGAAGCTGATTATTCGGATATCATTAAAGAGTCCTTTACTGGAAATGTCCATCCATGTGGAAGATGTTCCAAAAATACAGGAGAATTGGTAAAGCAGTATGCAAAAGATAGAGAAATTCCAATAATTATCTTTGGGGATATGCTTGCAACCGGCAGTCAATGCATAAATTTACAGGAAGATTCATTATATCGATTAAACCTTCCGGCAAGTTTAAGTGTTGGCAAACAAGAGATTAAATCCTTAATCAAAAACTATGATTTAATGACATTTAAGGGATTCGGCTGTCCACTACTATACGAAGTCCACAGGAAATTCCATTATATGAGAAAATTTTCAATACAGAGAATACTTAGAGAAACCCGTTCAGGGGCATTGGAACCCGGCGAAGCCTTGGACTTGATATGGAGTTTTAATAAGAAAAAATAATGTTTATAGTGAATGTTGCGACAGAGATATAGATAGAAGCTGAGCTTTACTTATTGAATTTATTGAGGAACAATTAATAAGTTTTCTAAAAATATCTCAATTACTCGCAATATTCATCACAATCCACGACCTCTGCAGGCCATGGAGTTGAAGCTTCAATAATCAAAGATTATATCCACAATTAATATATTGTTCGACTTAATATATAAAGTTTAGGTATACCTAAATAAAAAATTTTTTAAAAAAAATATGGGAAATGATTAAATTCCCTTTTTCTCAAACTCTTCATTCAGGAAAACTTTTATATTTTCCCGGGCAATTTCAACCATTTCAGGTGCAGGACCTCCCGGAACTGCTCTGATTCTAACATTTTCAGCAGGATTTAAAGCCCTCTGAATCAGTTCATCCCCAAGATTTAACTCATCAAAACCCAACTCAACTGCAATATCATCAATGAATTGGGATGTTATGTCCTCTTCAGACATATCATTTGAAGTGGCTTCATTGACAATCCTTCCAACAATCTTATGGGCAGTTCTGAAAGGAATTTGTTTTTCACGAACCATGATATCTGCAAGGTCAGTTGCAGTTGCAAAATTCTTGCCTGCAAGCTCAGCACATCTGTCCACATTAAATTCAACAGACAACAGCATTTTAGTGACAATAGACAAAGTATCCTGAGTTACTTTAATTGAATTCCATAAATGAGGAGTGATTTCCTGCAAATCCCTATTGTAGGTATATGCAATAGCCTTTAAAATGGTTAAAATGGTAACCAGTTCACCGTTAACAATTGCACATTTTCCCCTGGCAAGTTCGGCAACATCAGGATTTTTCTTTTGAGGCATAATAGAAGAAGTTGATGAATATTCATCCGCCATTTCAATAACGCCGAATTCATATGTACTCCATAAAACCAATTCCTCACAGATTTTAGATAATGTAGTGCAAAGGCAAACCATGTCAAATACTGCTTCAGAGATGAAATCCCTTGATGAAACACCATCCATTGAATTTTCCAGATATGCGTCGAAACCGAGTAAATCGGTAGTCAACTGACGGTTGATTGGAAAACTGGTGGTGGCCATAGCTGCAGAACCTAACGGATTTAAATTTACACGTTTATAAGTATCCTCAAATCTCTCATAATCCCTTTTTAAAGCCTGAACATGAGCCATCAGGTGATGTGCTATTGTAATAGGCTGAGCATGCTGCAGGTGAGTAAAACCTATAAATACATCATTCAAATGCTCACCGGCCATCTCATTCAAACCTTCAATAAATTCCAAAATTCCCACCTGGATTTCAATGATTTTTTGCCTTAAAACTAATCTAACATCACATGCAACCTGATCGTTACGTGATTTGGCGGTATGCATGAAACCAGCTTCAGGACCTATCTTATTTGTCACATAATTTTCAATAGCCATGTGGACATCTTCAACTGAAGGGTCAAACACCAGTGCATCATAACCTTCTTCTTTAAGTGAATCAAGAGCGCATAAAATATTATCCGCAATTTCAGCATCAACAATGCCCTCATGTTTAAGCATTGAAGTGTGTGCAAAATTAGTTTTAATGTCTGCTTCAAAAAGAAGTTTATCAGCTTCAAGTGATGAAGTATAAATAGCAGCTTCATCAGTCATTCCTGTTTTAAAACGACCATTTCTAATATTATCCAAAAAAATCCCTTCTAAAAATGATTAAAAATTAAAAATAAATAAAAAAAAGAAATAAAGATTTAAAAAAATCTATTTTTTCATTTCAGTGTATCCGCATTTACCACAAGCAACTCTGTCACCATGGTCAGCCATGAATACACCTTCACCACAACGAGGGCAAATTTGATTTTTTCTTTCTATTTTATCGCCATCTACTTTATATAAATCAGATTTTCTAACCATTAAAATCACCTATTCTTCTGCTTCTTCTTCCGGTTCTTCTTCAGGTTCGGTATTTTTAGCAATTACATGCTCAGTTTCGATATATTTTAAATCTTCTTCGGTATCGTAAACTTTTGCATAACCTAATGCTCTAGGTTCACCGTAGTGTGGTTGTACATTGTCAACAACGAGTAATTCTTTTTTGGTATTTAATAAAGCAACTAATTTAGATTTGATATCTAATGCTTTAGGAGTTGCTTCCCCATCGTAATCAACATAAAATTTAATTTCTTTTCTGTTAAATAATTTATTTTCTT
>NZ_CAMJUE010000041.1 GCF_946408925.1 uncultured Methanobrevibacter sp. | reverse complement strand
TCTCATTAATGTAAAAAAAAGTAAAAGAAGAGATTAAAAATCTCTTTAAATTTAATCATCCATGTCTTCGAATCTGGATTCTAATTTTTCCATTACACCAGGAAGTGATGTGTATTCCATTTCTTCAGCAGGTAATCTGTGAGGTTCGAATGGACCGTGTCTTCTGATGTAAGTTGCGATTTTAGCAGCCTGTTCACGGGTTGGGTCAAATGCTGGGTCGTCGAATAAGTCGACTGGTCCGATTAATTCACCGTTAGCTACTTGGAATCCTAATCCGACTACTCTAGGTGGTCCGTCGAATCTGATTGGGTTTGCTTCTGCTTCGGATACTGGCATCATTGGACCGTTGTGGGATCCTCTCATCCATCCACTTACCATGTGTGGGAATGCAAATGGATCTACACATTCACCGTTTGCAGGGAAACCTGATTGTGCTCTTACGATACATACTGGGTCGTCTTTACCAACGTATTCCCCAGCCATTAGGTTTAATCTTTCAGTACTTACTGCAGCTGCGATTTCACCGTTTTTCTTCCATACTCTTTTGATTACGTATCTTCCGGTGGAACCGATTAATGCGAGTAAATCATACATTTCTTCAGGACAGTTTAAGACAACTTTTCTGTGTTCGATTACGTCGAATACTTCAAATTTGAATCCGTCGTGTAAGGATGGGTCGATTACAAGTCCTGCAGTGTTGAATGGATCTGCAAACATTCTGAATACTGGTAAGTTGAATGCACCAGGTTCGGTTTTGTCACAGCAGAATACTAAAACAGGGTCAGATGGTCTTTCTTCAAATTCCATTTCTGCCACACCAGGACCCATACCTTTGATGTTACCTGAGAAGGTATCGGATAATAAGTCTTGACCTGCACCGTATAATTTTAATTCACGTGCTCTTTCAGTAGCTTTCATGAATGCATTGTATGCAGTTTCGTGTACTTCTTCATTTTCTACCCCTTTATCATGGGTCATGATTAAGTCTATGTCGTCTCCACAACGGGATATATAGTAATCTTTTAAGATACCTGCTTCTAAAGCTTCGTTTAATACTTCATCACAAATATCCATTAATTCTGGGTGTGCGACACAGTGTCCGGACACACTTCCAATATCAGCTTTAATTACACTAACTGTAGTTTTCATTTTTATACCTCGAATTAGTAAATTAATTATTTACTAGACATATATTATTTTTGACTAGTATACTATTTAATTATTGTTATCTTTGGAGGGTCGGAAGTTAATTTTAATTGAAACCGATACTCAAAATTCATTCCAATATTCAAAAATATTGATACTATTGTCTAATTTTCCCGTCAAACATGTAGAAAAAATTTAAAAAAGTAGAATAATCTAGTAGTCCCGAGCGGAGTCGAACCGCTATCTTTGGGTCCAGGGCCCAAAAGGATTGCCACTACCCCACGGGACTATGTAATTAATTTTGTAAATCATACTATATAAAATTAAAAGTTACCAGAAAACTCAGTCAAGTCTTCTGATTTTTTGAAATGCCTTTTCAATTTCCTCATCCTGATTCATGTCTTCACATGCCTGCTTTACTCGCTCTAAATCAGCACGAGTTTCAGGATATTTCGGAACGGCACTGCATCCACCGTCATCTATCTTTGATATTTCGAATGTTCCGATGTCCTTTGCAATGAGAGTGATTTCCTCCTTGTCAAGACCTATAAGCGGTGAGAGTATCGGCATTTCAACACCGTATCTTGTGGCGAGAATATTGGACAGTGTCTGTGAAGCTACTTGGCCTACGCTGCTTCCGTCAACTATTGCATCGGCACCTATCTTACGGGCCAGTTTTTCGGCTATCCTGTACATTCCTGATTTGCACAGCACACATGTCATTTTCTCAGGAGCCATATCTTTTGCGGCCTGCAGGTATTCTCCATAGTCGATTACCCTTCTTTTAATTGGCGTTCCTTTTGCATACCTGTTCAGCTGGTCAACCAGAAGGTTGAAGTTTTCGGTGACCTTGGGACCTGAGAACGGATCATTGTTGCAGTGAAGCGCAACCACCTCACATCCTCTTTTCATCATAAGATATGCTGCAACGGGTGAGTCTATGCCGCTTGACAGCAATACGACTACCTTTCCCTGTGTTCCTAAAGGAAGGCCTCCCGGACCCCGGATTTTTTCATGGAAAATATAGGTGTCGTCTTCGCGCACCTCGACAAATATTGTGAGGTCAGGATTTGTCAGGTCAACCGGTGCGAGGACAACGTTTCTTACAACTCCTCCGCAGTGCGCTGCCATTTCCTGTGAGGTGAAGTCATGCTTTCCAACACGGCGGCACTTGATGGCGAATTTGGTATCCTCATCAATCAGGTTTTCACTAACCAGTTCCTCAACATATCGGGTCAGTGTTTCATCAATGTCCTCATATGTTGTTTTTGTTGAGGTTGCAGGAGAGTATGACACTACACCAAACACTCGGTTCAATTTCTCAACGCCATCCTTGAAATCCTCCGGATGGATGTAGATTCTTCCCTGGTTTCTGTCGACTTCACATTCAAAGGTTGCCTTGATATTTTTAACAAGTTTTCTTTCAAAGCGTGACCTTATCTTTGGACTTTTCAATCCTATTTCACCATATCTGGCTATTATCAAATCATAATTCATTAAAACATCTCTTTTAATATTTATTTCACAGTGAAATAATTATCCTCAACTGATTCCCGTTTTTTACAATATACAACAAGTAGTATTTTTAAGTTTGATTGCTTATAAAATTAATGCAGATTATCTGAAATCATTTCCAAAAAACTATAAACAAAATTAAACATTATGGAATTAACCGTCAGGGGGCAAAACCAACATGCATATATACTCACTTTGAAAAAGTTATTATTAGGAGAGATTTTCATGAAATTTAAAAATATCTTAATAGTTTTTTCAATATTTTTCATGATTGTGTGCATCGGAAGTGTTGCCGCTGCTGAAAATACAAGTGAGTTAAGTTCTGATGATGGAGACATTGCACTTGAAAGTGAAGGTATTGATGAAATAGCAAAGCAGAACAATGCAATAGTTGGCGAGTCAAACTCTTCTGAGGTCAGTGACAATACCAGTGTGCAGACAAATTCAACACCTGCCAAACAGGAAACTAAAAAGACAACCGCATACGCATTGGGCACAAACGAATTCATTAAAAAATCAAACAAATACATGAAGGTGAAAATATTCACCATTAACAAAAAGGGAACTTTGACATTCCAGAAGAATGTGAAGCTGATTGTCAAAGTCAAGATTGGAAAACAGACAAAAACATATAATGTCAAAACCAACTCCAAAGGAGAAGCAAAGGTTTTTAATGTCAAAAATCTGAAGGCTGGAACCTACAAGATTTCAATAGTCTCTGATGATGAGAGATATTCAATTAATGATGGTGGACCAATCAATATATACAACAAGAAGCAGAAATCATTGACACTTAAAGTGAACAGATGGAAAAAGGTTAAAGGGGATTTAATCGATGCCGTTTACATCAAGAAAAACGGTCAGAACAGAAAAGGAGTGTATGCAACAAGCTATAATGCCAAAGACCCTGTAAATAAGGCTCCTCACACATTAGTTATGAAAGCCAAATTTTTCTTTAAAAACAAGAAAACCGGAAAGGTGATCTCAAAAACAGTAAAAACAAAAGATGACAGCAAATATCTTAGCAAGATTTTACCATACCATAAATTGATTAAAGGTTACAAACCGATCAAGGTTAAAATCTGGTATGTAACCGTATAATAAGAGAATTATTATTCTCTTATTCTTTTTAGAATGATAGATTTTTCAAGCAGTGGCAAATTCAATTTGAGGAACTTCAAAAGTATTAATTAACTTTGAGTCATGTGTCCTGATTTCCATAGCGTATATTCTGCAGGCTCCGGAGGGATTCATGATTCCTTCAATGATTGCCAATGTAATAGCAATTATTGGAACATTGATTTTTACTGCATTATTCCTTAAGAAGTTTAAAAAAATATGATAATTTAAATACAGGAAAGGTTAATTATTTGAATATATTATCCAAAAACCTGTTTGATGATTGAATTGAACTGATGAATATGGTATTATACTAAAAATAGAAAAAATAAGTAGATTGGTAAATCTACTTAACTGTAATTTTTCCTTTTTTGGTTGCTTTTTTGTAGTATGCATTGCCATTGTAGGTTATTGTGTATTTTACCTTTGTTTTCTTGGTGAGTTTTTTGCCAAGCTTGAAGGTGACCACACCTTTCTTGTTGGTTTTGGCAGTGATTTTCTTTTTGCCTTTGATTTTCTTACCGAATAATTTAAGGGTCACTTTAACCTTTTTCATGGCTTTGTTTTTGCTGTTTTTCAAAGTAACCTTGATGTTTTTGGACTTTTTGAACTTTTTGAACTTGTAGGTCTTTTTGGCCTTGAGGATTTTAACAGCTTCTTTATTAACAGTTATTTTAGCGGTTGCAGTTGATCCAACATAATTGTTGTCGCCTGCAAATTTAACTGTAACTGTTTTAACGCCTGCAGATTTGAGCATTGATTTGGTTAGGCTGAATGTTGCAACACCCTTAGCATCGCTTGTTGCCTTATACTCCTTACCATTGATTGTTAATGTAACGGTTTTGCCTGCAAGGACTGTACCGTTTTCATCCTTAATGGTTACAGAATATTTTCCTCCGTAATTGATGACATAGGTCTTTGCAGCGGCAGTCACAGTTGTGTCCATCTTTAAAACATGCAAATTAACAGTATCAAAGCTGTTTGTGTATTTGCCGTTTCCGTTAAATGTTACTTTGACACCCTCATAATCCCCCGCATCCAAGTTAGGGATTTTGATTGCTGCAAATCCATTAACTACATCAGCACTGTATGTTTTATTATTGATTACAACAGATATGGATCCTTCGGTTAAATTCACACCGTCTTTTGTTACAGTAGCTCTTATTTCAGCATCATTTCCGTATTTGCCAATCATAGCCCATGCGATAATGTCAACATGAGGCAATACTGTTAAGTTTTCAGGTGAGACATTTTCAAGAGTTACATTGGCACCATCAAATGTAGCAATGTTGTCACTGCCGTCTTCAGCAACATTGTTTTCGAATTTGGAATTGCTGATTTTTGCATCTCCTCCAACCGCCAGTGCTCCACCGCTTTCAGCAGTGTTTTTGGCAAATGTTGATCCATTAACGGACAATGTTGATTTTTCGTGTTCAACCATGTATTTTATTGCTCCACCATCATCTTCTGCAGCATTTCCTTCAAATATACAGTTGTTGACTGTAACATTATCGACAGCATATACCGCTCCACCTTCATCGGCGTTGTTTACTGTGAAGTTGGAATTTGATAAGGCCATATTTGCGGCAGCTATTGCTCCCCCTCTTTCAGCAGCGTTGCCTGCAAATGAGGAATTACTTATATTTAAATTGTCAAGCACTAAAACTGCACCTGCAACGCTTCCGGCAGTGTTGTTTTCAAAGTTACACTCATCGATTTCAACAGCATGATTAGCAAATATTGCTCCAGCGCCATACCCAGCACCATTTTGTGTAAAGTTTGAGTTTATGACAGTGAGGTTTTCATTGATGAAGATTACACCACCTACTTCACCAGCATGATTGCTGTTGAACTGACAACCGATGAAAGTCATATTTCCTTTTGAATAGACTGCTGCACCGGATTCCTCCGCATTGTTTGCTGTGAAATTGGAATATGAAATCACAACATCACCTTCATAACCATAGATTGCACTACCATTAACTGCGGAATTGTTTGCAAAATCACAATTTGATATATTGCCATTTTCTCCCCACCAGTAAACGGCTCCACCATAAGTTGCACAGTTATCTTCAAAGTTACAGTTGGAGACTTCACCATTATCTCCCCACCACTCAATGGCACCGCCATCCACATTAGCGGAGTTGTTTGTGAAATTACAGTAGGAAACTACAGCATAATCACAATCAGTAAAGTCTATAGCCCCGGAACTTTTACCTGCGGAGTTAGTGATAAAACTACAATCTGAAATATCGACTCCCTCACAATACTCGCACAAAACAGCTCCTCCGTAATAATCTGCAGAGTTATTTATGAACTTGGATCCTGAAACATGAAGATAATCAGCAGCATCATCACAAATGGCACCAGCATTACGGGCATGATTATTTATGAATAAACAATCTAAAACCTCACAATTCTCAGCACCATCAAATTCAATGGCACCACCAAGCTGACTAGCAGAGTTGTTCAGGAAAATACAGTTGGAAACAGTACCGTTATCACCTTCCCACTCAACAGCACCTCCCCAATCAGCAGTATTGTTTATGAATGTACAGTCAGCAAGCAGACCGCAATTTCCACTCCAAGAGATAGCGCCTCCGGAATATGAATCTCCATTGATGAAGGTAAGATTTTTAATTGTCACATTGTCTGAATAAACATAGAACATTTTATTTTGATTCTTAGCATCCAATGTGAAACCTGCACCATCTATTGTAATATTTTTATTGATTCCAACAGTAAGAACATACCTATCAGTGAGCGGGTTATAAGTGTAGTTCTTATCAAGTGTCAGTGTGCCGTTAGCATTGTCAATCAATTTCTGCAATGTTGAAAAGTCATCAGTGACATTCACAATATTGATTACAGCTGTTTCGATGGTTAAATTTGACAAGGAAGTATCTCCTATGGTCACAAGATATGATTCCAATTCATCTGAAGTGAAATTTCCTTCATAATCCTGATAAAAGCCATCAGTATTAAGTATATAGTTGATTTTGGTATTGTTGACAAGCAAATCAAAGTCCTGAACCTGTATCATATTGTCATTGTCATCATAAAAACTTAAATAAATCTTTATAATGTCATTCGGATGATAGTAGCGAGTCCTGTTGTTTAAAATGGTAACTGTAACACTTGATGTGATATCTCCACCGTATGCTGAAAAGATTTGAGGCTTGAAATAGTTTACGTCATTGTTTGACAGGTATAACTTACTGCTTACACCATTATAAATGGCAATGCCCCCTTCTGAAACACTGTCTTCAAATATTGAGTTTAAAATCCTGGCATTATAATGACTGAGGTGTACTCCACTGCAGTTATTGTCAATGAATTGACAGCTATCAACTATTAGTGTGTCATTCTTATTGAAACTTTCATAGAATAATGCTCCGCAATCTTCTGCACGGTTTGATTTGAAAATTGTATTGTTGACTGTAGCATTTGAATGCAAAGCCAATGCCGCAATGGATCTGTTTGCATAATTGCTGTCGAATGTACAATTGTCAATTAAAACATCCCCACTTGAAACTTCGATTGCTCCGCAGTCATATGCTCCGTTTTCAATGAATTCTGTGTTTCTGATTTCAGTATCCACAGAATTAACCGAAACTGCTCCACAATCATACGCTTCATTTGACATGAATTTTGAATCGGCAATTAATAAATCATTACCGTCAAAGTAAATGGCTCCTCCAACGGAATACTCATCATTTGCAGTATTATTTAAGAAGTTACATCCACCAACAGTTAAATCACTGTTATTACAGTAAATCGCTCCTCCCTTTGTGGCATTGTTTGCTGTGAAGTTGGAATATTCAACATAACATTCTACACTAGTGGCCATTGCTCCACCATATATTGCCTCATTGTCTTTGAATGTTGAATCATATACTTCAATATATGTAAAATCAACAGCACCACCGGAAAACGCAGAGTTGTTGATGAAAATTGAGTTTTCAACATATCCTTCATATCCATAAACTGCACCTCCACTTTGGGTATAAGTATCATCTTCAAAAGTAAAGTTGCAAAATCCTACATGGTGATTAGTGAAAGTTGAATTAACTATGTCAACATAATATGAATATACGGCTCCTCCGGATTTCGCATGGTTGCTGTCAAATGTTGAATTAACAATTGCGACATATTCGTTAGTATATATTGCTCCACCCATAGTTGCATTATTTTCACTGAAATATGAAGTTTTAAGATGTAAATCAACATATGCATATATTGCACCAGCGAAATCGGCAGAATTACTTATAAAACTGCAATTATAAATTTCACCAGTTTCATTCCAGAAGATTGCTCCACCTATATTCGCAAGGTTATTTTCGAAACTGCAATTGAAAACATTACCATCAATACTGTTCCAATTTAAAGCACCCCCAAATATTGCAGAATTATTTACGAAACTATTATTATAAACAGTAGCATTAGAAGAAGCCATTAACCATGATATGGCACCACCATAATTAGCAATATTGTCTGTAAAGTTACAATTATAAATTTTGTCATATTTACAGCCTGCTGAAATAATAGCCCCACCATCTCTGGCGGAATTGCCTACAAAACTACAATTGTAAATCTCAGGATTGCTGACATAAACCAAATAAATTGCTCCACCCCAGTATTTAGCACGGTTCTCCTCAAAAACACAATTGAAAATGACAGAATCACTGCATCGATATATATGAATAGCTCCACCGCCTGTTGTGTGTGCAGAGTTATTTGTGAAAATACAATCTGAAATTTGAGCGTTATTACCTCCACAGGTGATAGCCGCACCGGACCAACGACCATAGTTATTTATGAAAGTGGAACCTGAAACCCTGAAGTAACTGCCATAAGACTCAATAGCACTGGAATATTGTGCAGTGTTATTCATGAAAGTACAGTTAATAACCGTACCTCTGTCACCAACCCAGTTTACAGCAGCACCTGATGAAGCCTCATTGTTTGAAAAACTGCAACCGATAATCCTACCGTCATCGCCGTCCCAATTTATAGCTCCTCCATCATTGTTACTTTTAGCATTGATGAATGTGATATTTGTAAGTGTTACATTATCTGACTTAACATTGAATATTCTTGCCTTGCCAATTCCGTCAATTGTAAATCCTGCACCATCTATTGTGATATTCTTATCAATCACAATACCATTATAAAGGCCCTCATCAGTGAGATTGTTGAAAGTGTAGTTTTTATCAAGTGTCACTGTGCCGTTAGAGTTGTCGATTAATTTCTTCAATGCTGAAAAGTCATCAGTGACATTCACTACAACTATTTCACCATTCTCGGAAGTTAAATTGGTTAAATGTGCACTTGTTATGTACACAGCGTATGATTCAAGTTTATCTGCGGTGAAATTGGCCTTGTAGAGATGGTTTTCCTCATTAAAAATGCAATCGAATTTGGTATCGTTGACAAACAAATCAAAGTCGTCAAACCTTATCAAATTGTCATTGTCATCATAAAATTGGAAATAGATCACAAAGCTTTCATTTAAATGCACGTAGTGGGTTTCATTGCTTAATATGTAAGCAAATACCTGTGATGTGATTTTTCCACCATAACTGTAGATTTCATCGTAGTAACAGTAAATGTCATTATTATGCAGGTAAAGATTACCGTAATTGTTTGTAATTGTTCTGCCCTTAAAGCAATCCCCTTCAAATATTGAATTTAACAGTGTCAAATTTGCATTTATAGCATTGTGTACTATATTACCTTTATCAGCGAGGTTGTCAATGAAACGAGAATTATTTATAATCAAATCGCCTGATACATGTGCCACCATTGTATCTACTGCAGCATTGTTGATGAAATGGGAACCATTGATTAAAGCATTTTCGCAATTTAAATATGCCACACCAACTTCATCATCGGCACGATTGTTTTCAAATGTACAATTGTCGATTGAAACGTTACCGTCATAAATTCCCAAAGCACCGTAATTTTTTGCGGTATTGTTATAGAGGTTTGTGTTGATGATCTTAACATCATTAGCTTCATCGACACCAACTGCACCTGCGAATTCTTCTGCATTGTTTGATTTGAATTCAGAATTGTTAACTAATAGAGAAGTTCCATTAAAATTGATTGCAGCGGAATTTAAATCGGCAGTGTTGTTTTCAAATATGGAACTGTCAATGACAAGCACCTTGCCCATAAAGCGAATAGCTCCACCTTCATTATCCGCATGATTGCTGCTGAACTGACACTCATTGACAGTTAAATTTGAATCGGAAGCGATGGCACCACCATTATCTCCAGCATTGGATGTGAAATTGGAATTTGTTACAAAAACAATATTTCCTGCATATATTGCACCACCATCACTATCAGCAGTGTTATTGATAAAACTGGCATTTTCAATGGTGATTAACTTGCTCCAGCGTGAAACATAAATGGCACCACCTTCATTAGCAGAATTATTTATAAAGTTACAGTTGGAAATATGAGCAGGATACTCCATCCAGAAACTGAGAGCACCGCCCCTTTGACCGATATTATTCATGAAAATACATTCTGAAATAAGGCACTCTTCGGATGAAATGGCTCCTCCGTCACGGGCAGTATTATTTATGAAAATACAATTGGCAATTGTGTCATTTGTACAAAATGAATATACAACTGCACCTCCTTCACCATTATCCTTAGCGGCGTTATTTGTGAAATTACAATCTGAAATCTGAATTTCATTAGAGTTATACCAGTGAATCGCCCCACCGTTACCGGCGCGATTATTATTAAAAATACAATCTGAAATTTCGGAACCGTTGCATTTGTCTGCACAAATGGCAGCGCCTTCATAAGTGGCATAATTATCTATGAAAGTACTGCTTAAAACTTTAAAATCCTCAGTATTGAGAATATCAATTGCACCACCGGTAGCTGTAAATGATTTTGCGGTGTTTCCTATAAATTTAGAATTGAGAATTCTACCTTTACCACCAATCCATTGAATTGCTCCGCCACTCTTAGCGGAATTTTTTGTGAAAGTGCAATCTGAAACTGTTGCATTAATTTCCCTAAAGAGGATAGCACCACCATAATATCTGGCGGAATTATTAGCAAAACTACATTTGTCAATTAAAACATCGCCACCTAAAACAGCCAATGCAGCGTAATCCTCTGCAGCGTTTTTGCTGAATTCGGTGTTTCTGACTTCTGCTGTCGGAGAATCAGCAAAAACTGCACCATACTCATATGCCTCATTTGACATGAATTTTGAATCGGCAATCAATAAATCATTACCTTCAAAGAAGATAGCTCCGCCCATGGAACTGGTTCCATTACCCACATTATTTGAGAAATTACATCCGATGATTGTCAAATTACCTCTCTCAAAGCATATTGCCCCACCGGAACTAGCATTACCATTAATGAAGTTAATGTTTTTCAGGGTAACGGTTGCATTGACAATATTGAATATTCTTGATTGACTGTTACCGTCAATGGTATATCCTTTTCCGTCGACAGTAATGTCCTTAGTTATGTTTATTCCACCCTTATAATCCAAATCCACATCCGGATTGTAAGTATAATTTTTAGTTAATTCCAAAGTTGTTGTTGCACTGGTGACGTTGTCATTCAATTCCTTGAAATCACCAGCACCAACAGATTCATCAGTCAGTATGTCCTGTGTGACTGTGTCACTGTCTTCTGCCGCAAGGTCGTCAGTCTGATTGGTGTCAACTGCACTGACTGCAGTCAAGCAGACCAATACAAACATTATCAATGCAGTCAAAATTATTTTTCGCTTAATAATATTGTCTCCTATATATTTATACAATAAAAATTTTATTTTGACAGTTATATAAAAGTTCTTCAAAAAATAGGATTTCACAACATTTTACAAATTTTTACAAAATATATTTTAAGGAGTTATAAAGGGCACATGATATCTTAACCACACACTCTATTCAAAATATGTCACATCATTTATACAAATTACTGAAAATATATCAAAATAAAAGATAAATATAATAATTGTTTTAAACATAATAATTCAATACAAAAAAAATTATCGAAAATCATAACGAGGAAAAAAATGAACAAAACTTCCCAGTGGAATTCAGTATTCACATTCATAATGGCCATGATAGGACTCACCATAGGAATAGGCAACATCTGGAGATTCAGCTATGTGCTCTATTCAAATGGAGGAGGATCATTTTTCATACCTTATGTAATAGCAATTTTAGTTATGGGAATTCCATTTTTGATTTTGGAGTATGGGTTGGGATTCAGCTTTAAGAAAAGTTTTTCCAATCTGATGCAAAGCATCCGTCCCGAATTTGAAATCATTGCGTGGATGCTGGTTTTATTCGTGTTCATCGTTGTAATCTATTATATGATTATTCTAGGATGGGATTTTGCATATCTTCTGAACAGCTTCAATTTCGGATGGGGAAATGACCCCGCATCATTTTTTACAAATTATGTTGGAGGAAGTTCAAATATAATATCCTCCTAAACAATAATATTGCCTACCCTCATCTGTACACTAATCTTATGGGGTTTCTTTTGGGTAGTATCCATCAAAGATGTGGATAAGGGAATCGGAAGAGTTTCCTCAATTTTAATACCATTACTGTTTATCATAATGATTTTCATTTTTATCTATTCATTTACATTGCCAGGATCCCATCTTGGGATAACAACGCTACTCACTCCAGACTGGTCCGCTCTTTTAAACATAAACGTTTGGCTTGCAGCTTTTGGGCAAATCATATTTTCCCTAAGCATCGGACAGGCCATGGTATATACATATACAAGCTATCTGCCCAAAAATTCGAAACTGGTTGATGAAGTGCTTTTTGTTGTTATTGCAAACACATTATATGAGATTTTCATAGCCCTTGGAGTGTTCTCCATACTTGGATACATGTCAATATCCTCATCAATACCGATGAATGAATTGATAAGTGAAGGTACAGGACTGATATTCATCGTATTTCCACAGATATTCAATGAAATGGGCATGATGGGACATATTTTCGCACCATTGCTGTTTATCTCAATACTATTCGCAGGAATAACATCATCATTTGCACTGTTTGAGCCTTTGCTTTCATCATTGTGCGACAAGTTTGGATTAAGCAGGAAAAAGGGAGTTACAATCCTCACAATTGTTGCATGCATCGGCACAATCATCTTTTCAACAGGCTCCAGCAGCTACTTGGTAAGCGTCGTGGACGAGTTTGTAAACAATTTCAGAATATTGATTTTGATAGGCATTCAGGCAATAATATTCGGATGGTTTTACGGAGTTGAACAGGTAATGCCGGTACTGAACGAGTTTTCAACAATTAAAGTTGGAAAAACTTGGAAATTCATTTTGAAATATGTATTGCCTATCCTACTGATTGTTGTCTGGATATTTGGAGTTGCAAACCTGATTAAGGATGAAAACACATTCAAAATTATAGTTGATGTGATTATAGTCATTCTTGTTGTCGGACTTTCATTGCTTTTTACAAAAATGAAACCTGAAAGTCAATAAAAAAAATTTATTACTTATCATTGATAAAAGTGATAATATTAACTAAAATATAGGGCATATAATGTTAAGCAAATTAAAAAGCATGTCATTAGGCGAAAAGGGGATTTTGATATTATTTTCAATATTATTTATTTTCAATATCGCTTTTTTCATTAATGTATTTGCGTATATGGTTATCATTGAACATATTGACATTGCAATCCTGCATGACATTTTAACAGTAATAGCTGCAATCATTATTTTAGGTTTCATTTCCACCAGACTTCCCAGACTTAAGGAAGTTACGGACGGATCCATTTATGAAATTGCCTATCTGATTATTATGGGTTTGTTAAGCCTTACCATTTCTTATTTTAATAAGTCTGCGAATGGAGAATCACTATGGGCTCCGTTTTTAGAAATGTTTAAAATGCTTTCAGTAATTTTGATTTTAACTTATATAGCAACAAAATCCAAAAGTTTCAAGGCAGTGGTTAAGGGAGACAGTTCCCCCAGAACCATATTCTGGCAGATAGTCATATGTGCCGTACTAGGAATTCTTGCATCATATTTCAATATGGACGTCAACGGGGTTCCGGCCAATTCCAGGGGATTGGTCGTGATGATATCAGGAATGCTTGGAGGACCCTATGTGGGAATACCCGTTGCACTGATATCCGGTCTTTGGAGATTGATTTTAGGAGGCCCTACCGCCGTAGCATGCTGCGTTTCAACAATAATGGCAGGAATAGTTGGAAGTACAGTCCATATATTGAATGGAGGCAAATTTTTAAAGTCATATAAAGCTGCACTTTTAATGCTTCTGTTTAGCGGTTTTGATATGTTCCTAATAACTGTCCTCACCCCAAGACCTGAGGGACTCCTAATTGCCAATTCACTATATGCACCAATGACATTCGCATCAGTTCTTGGAATAATTTTATTCAGCATATTTTTAACTGAGAAAAAAGAAGAAGTGAATGAAGAGTTGAAACATACCATTATGGACAATACCACTAGAATTTCAGACAACACCGATATAATAAACCTGAATACCGACAGGATAATTGAAATATCGCTAGAATTAAAGGAGTATAAGGAAAAGGTCGACAAATTGGAACAGGAACTGAAAGAAGTGAAAGACAAACCCGATTAAATGATTATTTTTGCAAAATTAAAAAAAAGAAAGGATAAATATTATCCTTTGATTAAATCTACTGCAGTCTGAATGGCTTCATCCATCTTATCCGCATTTTTACCTGCGCCTTGTGCCAGTGTCAGACGGCCACCACCGCCACCACCTAAAACGCCTGCAGCTGTTTTGATGATTTCATTGATTTTGATTCCGCAATCGATTGCGGACTGTGAAGCCGCACCAACGATTTTACCGTCACTGTTACCCATAACGACAACATCAGCCTTGCCGTTGTCGGTAAAGTCAGTGGCCATTTTCTGAAGCTCCTTGAAGTCGGAATCGATTAGCTGATGAACAACCTTGAGTCCGTTGATTTCATCATATTCATCAGCCAGTGAGTTCATCTTCAAGCTGGCTATTTCTGATTTCAGGCGGTCAATTTCATTTTTCTGGGATTTCCATTCAGAAAAGAATCTGTCACATGTTTTTGGCAACTGATCGTTTTCGACTTTGAATATACCTGAACTTTCACGCAGAAGCTCACAGTCATGCTGCATTGAATCGATTGCCGCAAGACCTGCTGAAAAGTCAATCCTTTCAACACCGTCCTGAACCCTTTCGGTCTTGTTGATTTTGATTGGTCCGACAACACCTGTTCTTAAAACGTGTGTTCCCGCACATGCCTGAACGTCAACGCCAGGAACTTTGACTACACGAATCATTTTTCCAGGAACGATACCTCCCTGATACAGTACAAATCCGTAGAGTTCCTGAGCCTCATCACGAGTGTGGAACTGGATGTCCAAATCGATGTTTGCCATTACATATTCATTGGCAAGCTTTTCGATTTCATTGAGCTCATCCTGAGTGATACGCTTGTAGTGTGAAAGGTCTATACGTGCACGTGTAAGGTCATTTTGTGACCCTGCCTGCCAGATGTGCTGACCCAATACCTTACGGGCAGCAGCAATTACCAGGTGAGTTCCTGTGTGGTGACGTGCAAGGGTAATCCTTCTGTCCCAGTCAAGTTTACCTTCAACTTTCTTGCCAACAACATCATCTGAGACATCACCATCCACATGATGCAACACAACATTGTCAACTTTTTCAGCATAATGCATTTTAAATGAATTTCCATCAATGGAAACTTCACCAATGTCTGAAGGTTGACCTCCTCCTTCAGGGTAAAATACTGTTTTATCGAAGATCAAACATTTGTCGCCATCTTTTTCAACCATGCCCAAAACTTCGGCTTCAAACTCTTCTTGGTAGAAATCTTTATAGAACAACAAGTCGGTTTCAGGGAAATCCACCTTGAATGTGGACTTCTTGTTGGTTGTATCCTTTTCATGCGCTCCGGCAACCTGTGTGAAGAAATTGTCAGGAACATTAACAGTAAAGTCATCGCCTGCCATTTCAACAACTGTTTCAGGAGGAATTCCATGAGCGTCATATAAGTCAATAAGCATTTCAAGAGGCATTTCGGATTTACCCTCTTTTTTAAGCCTTTTGATTGATCTTCTGACAATGCTTTTACCTTTCTTGACGGTTGCAGCATACCTTTCCTCTTCAAGGGTGATGATGTTCATGATGTGCTCTTCTGAATCGCGAATTTCAGGGTAGAACTTTGAGAGGAAATCAAGCTGTATTGCCATTACATCGGCAAGGGATTCCTTCATGTTGAGATCCTTCATGAATCTGATGGTTCTTCTTAAAACCAGCCTTGCAAGATATCCTTCCTTGACGTTTGAAGGAATGATTCCGTCGGCAATCATGAATGCCAAACATCTGGTATGGTCAGCAATGATGTAAATTGCTTCCATAGGTTCAGCCGCTTTTAAGTAGTCCTCCAAAGAGAGATTCAGACTGTCTGCAACCTGCTGTCTTAGCTCTTTCAAGTCCCCAATATCTTCAATATCCATCATTCCGGCAATCTGGGCGTTTCTTCCCTGGATGTCTTTGTTGATTTCAACACCGGTCAACTCTTTAAGCTTGTCAACGACAGGTGCAAAACAGGCATCATATGCTGTTGGAGTTCCCTGTGAAATCCATGCTATCCTTTCAAGACCGTAACCTGTATCCACAACCTTGATTGGAATTTCCTTTTTGGATCCGTCTTCAAGGGTTTCATATTGTATGAATACCAATGTAGCCAATTCCACTCCACGGCAGCAGACCTCATAACATGGTCCTTCATTACCTCCACCGCTCCACCAGGATTTGATGAAAGTAATCTCTTCTGTGTTGATTCCAATGTGCTCGAAGAATTTGTGGCACAATTCGATTGTGCGGTCTTCCCAATATATGAAGTCATCTTCCTTGTTGATTACAGTGTGTGTTCCCATTGTAAAGCAGGTCATGTGACGACCTGTCCTTCCCACATTGTCAACGTCGTTGAGCCTGATTGAAGGCTGAGCCATTTCAATAGGGTTTGCAGGAGGCTTTACAAGGCCTGATGTAATCCAAGGCTGGAAACAGAAAATGGATGCTCCAACGAGAAATACATCATCCCTCCACCTTTTGGCGAGTACTGGATATCTGTGGACATGCGTATGCCCTTCACTTTCTAAAAATTCTCTGAAAACTTTTTGGATTTCATATAAGTTGTATGGTTTGTCAGTTGCAGGATTTGCAATAAACTCATACTCATCACATGGAGCGTCACCGCAAGTGTCTCTGTCCACTTGGGAGTAAAACTCCTGTCCGCAAGTTTTACAAGTTTGCATTTTATAACCGAGTTCATCAAAAATTTCTACCATATTAATCATTTCTAAAGATTTATTAGTATAGAATATGTATTTTGATTAATAAATAATTAATGAAAAATGATAAAATCAGGCGTTATTAAAAAATAGTATTCAAAAAATAGTCAGTTATAATTTAAAAAGAAAAATAAAAAAAGAAAGGTGATAGATTTAAAAAATCTATCCGAAGAGAGCACCTAATCCAGCTGCTGCTTCTTCTTCTGAAGCTTCTTCTTCTTCCTCTTCTTCTTCCTCTTCTTCTTCAGCTGCTTCAGCTGCTGCAGGTGCAGCTGCAGGTGCTGCTGCTGCCATTGCAGTAGTTTCCATAGCTTCATCAATGTCTACGTCTTCTAAAGCTGCGATTAAAGCTTTGATTCTAGCGTCATCAGCTTCAATTCCTGCTGCTTCAATAATACTTTTAACATTTTCTTCGTTAATATCTTTTTCTGCACTGTGCAAAATCATTGCCGCATATATATATTCCATGTTATCACCATTAGTTTTTTAAAGTGTTAGTTATTAAATAATAAAAATTTTAATTAATTAATTTAACCGAAGAGAGCTCCTAACCCAGCTGCTGCTTCTTCTTCACTACTTTCTTCTTCTTCCTCTTCTTCCTCTTCTTCTTCAACAACTTCCTCTACTACTGGAGCTGCTGCTACAGCAACATTGGAAAGTTTTTCAGCTAATTCGTCATCGATAGCACCAGGTGCATCAGCAATTTCGGATGCTATTGCTAACATTTTAGCTTGTGCTAAACCAATGATTGGTTCTGAAGTTTCAGAAGTCATTATTGCTGCTTCTACACCAACGTTAACTGCTCTGGTGTATGCAAGAGTAATGATAGTGGAAATAGTTTCATCAGTAGGTATTGCTGCGTTTACAGATAAGTTGAATGCATTTCTGAATGCATTTTGTACGTCAGCTAATGTTTGTTCTTCATCGATTGCAAGTAAATCAGAAGTGTAAACAGATCCTTCTTCGTATACTGCTTTTAAGTCAATTCCTACTTCCATCGGATTGATAT
>NZ_CAMJUE010000040.1 GCF_946408925.1 uncultured Methanobrevibacter sp. | reverse complement strand
GTACCACCGATGTTGTGGGTCATACCGATTTCTGCACCGTCCACTTGACGTCCGCCTGCTTCTCCTCTGAGTTGCCATACGACTTCAGCAGCCTGAGCGATACCAGTAGCACCTAATGGGTGTCCACGTGCCTTAAGACCACCGGAAGTGTTGATTGGGAAGTCACCGTCGATTTCAGTTTGACCTTCTTCGATAGCTATTCCTCCTTTACCTTTTTCAGCAAATCCCAAGTCCTCTACTGCTAAAAGTCCGTTGATTGAGAAACAGTCGTGAACTTCAGTCAAGTCAATGTCTTTAACAGTGACTCCTGCCATATCATAAGCTTTTCTGGAAGCCACTTTAGTAGATTCAATGGTAGTGATATCTTTCCTATCGTGTAATGTTAATGTTCCGGAAGCTTGTGCAGAAGCCTTTACATAAATTGGAGTGTCAGAGTATTTTTTAGCATCTTCAGCAGGCACCATAACTACTGCCGCTGCCCCGTCACTTACAGGAGAACAGTCAAGAAGTGTCAACGGATCTGCAACCATGGTAGAGTTTATAACTTTGTCTACTGTAACTTCAAATGGGAATTGTGCATTTGGGTTTTTGGATGCATTCTTATGGTTTACAACTGAAAATTGTGCCAATTGTTCACGGGTGGTTCCGTATTCATGCATGTGCCTTTTTGCAATCATTGCATACAATGATGGGAATGTAGCTCCCTGCTGTGCTTCCCATTCCTGGTCTGATGCAGTTGCAATTGCCGGTGTAGCATCCACCACATCAGTCATTTTTTCCACACCTGCTGATATTACCACATCATGGAATCCTGATGCAACCGCCATGATTCCCTGTCTTAATGCAAGACCTCCTGATGCACAGGCGGCTTCTACTCTTGTGGTTGGAATAGGGTTTAAACCCATGTGGTCGGAAATAAGTGCCGCAATGTGTTCCTGTTCAACGAATAATCCTGAGGACATGTTTCCAACAAACATTGCTTCAATATCTGCACCGTCAATTTCAGCATCATTTACAGCTTTAACTCCCGCTTCAGCAATTAAGTCTCTGAATGATGAATCCCATAATTCACCGAATTTTGTTTGTGATACTCCTATAATAGCAACATCTCTCATAATTCAAGCCCCCTTACATTTTAATTTTACCTTTATATTTAGCATACACAGCATAATCAACATAGGTTTTTTGATCAATGATATCTTGTGTTTTTGGAGCTAATTCTCTTCTTTCTTCTATTTCATCTTTAACTGTGATTGTGAAACCGTCACTTCCCGCACCTGATCCGTATGAGATGACAAAGATGTTATCTCCAGGTTCAGCAACATCCAAAATATTTGATAATGCTAATGGTACAGCACCGGAGTATGTGTTTCCAATGTTTGGAGTCAGCAATCCCTGTTTGATTTGTTCGGATGTGAATCCCAGTTTTTTACCAGCTCTAAGGTAGAATTTACCGTTTGGCTGGTGGAAACATGCATAATCGTAATCTTCAGGTTTTGAATCAGTTTCTTCGAATAACATTTTTGCAGTGCTTAAAACATGTTTGAAGTATGCAGGTTCTCCTGTGAAACGTCCACCGTGTGACGGGTAGTCCTGTCCTTCCCTTCTGTAAAAATCAGGAGTGTCTGTTGTGAAACTGCATGTGTGGTTAATGTCTGCAATGGTATTGTCTTTACCGATAATGTAAGCGGCACCGCCTGCAGATGCAGTGTATTCCAAAGCGTCACCAGGTGCACCCTGTGATGTATCAGCACCAATGGCGAGTGCATATTCAACCATTCCTGATTGAACGAGTCCCATGGACATCTGAATACCTGCTGTTCCTGCTTTACAAGCGAATTCCAAATCGGCTGCAGTTAACTTTGGAGTTGCACAAACTGCTTCAGCCACAATAGAAGCTGTTGGTTTTACTGCATATGGATGTGATTCGGAACCGACGTAAACGGCACCAATTTTTGATGGATCAATTTGAGCTCTTGCAAGTGCGTATCTTGCAGCGGTTACTGCAATGGTTGCAGTGTCTTCATCAGGAGAAGGTACGGATTTTTCATTAACAACTAATCCGTTTGATAAAGCTACAGGGTCATCCCCCCATACTTTAGCGATTTCTTCTACCTTTATTCTATATGACGGCACATGTGCCCCATATCCTACTATTCCTACCATTAAATCACCTTAAATTATAATCTTAAACAATAATTAAAAATTAATTTAATTATTAATATTATATTCTTAGTATTATATAAAAGTAACTAAAAAATGAGCATTAATTAATGAAAATAAGTATTTTAAAAAAAGTATTAAAATTCAGATGCAGTCGCCGGGATTCGAACCCGGGTTGTAGGCTTGGAAGGCCCAAGTAATAACCAGACTATACCACGACTGCATATAATTTAAAGTGCGCCGTCCGGGACTTGAACCCGGGTCACTAACGTGGCAGGCTAGTATCTTAACCAGACTGGACTAACGGCGCATGAAAACTAACAACAAATAAACTTATGTTTTAATGATATATAAATGTTTCGCTTTAATGAAAAAAATATGAAAAAATTAGATTTTTATTGCAGTAATGCAAATCCAATCATTTTCTTCATTAATATAAGCTTTGAAATCTTTAAATCCTGTTTTTTCAAGGGATTCTTTTAAAACATCCTCAGAATAGATTTTCATGTCCAATAATTCAACAAGATCATCATATTTTTCCATTTCACCTTCTCTGTAAACCGCTTCATTACAGAAAAATACAAGACCTCCTTTTTTAAGAACACGATTTACTTCAGCCAAATCATTTATAAAGTCCGGCCAGAAGTATATTGTCTCAAAACCGGTTACGATATCAAATGTTTCATCGTAAAACGGCATGTCTGAAACAGACCCCTGCAAAACATTGACAATTCCCCTGTCAATAGCATCCTTGTTTAATTCAATGGATTTTTCAACGCTTACATCAGAGTAATCTATTCCGACAACCCTTCCGTTATCAGATATCTGCTCTGCAAACCTTTCAATGTTTCTTCCGCCGCCGCATCCAATATCAAGTATTTTGGAATCGGGATTTATTTCAAAATGAGTCACACCCCATTGTGCCATGGATTCATGAGACTTATTCATTCTGTCAAGGATTTGATGACCCAATTCCCCAACAGGCTTTCTTGCATTTTTGATTAACTCCTTATCTTCAATGTGATGACCTGTGTTTACCTTATCATTATCACTCATAATATCACTTCTTCATTCCTTTACGGGTTTTGATGGCCTGACCTGTTTGGAACTGCTCTATTTCACATGCTCCAAGCAATGCTTTTCCATAGGCAAGCAATTTATCCTCTTCATTAACGATTAAAACTTCATCTTTTGCACGGATGTTTTCATCACATTCCACTACAAATTTACAGAATACGCTTTTTCCATCAAGAGCAAAGGGTTCTGAATCCTTGTTGACCACCACCCTATTTTGCGGATAAGGCATTTTGTTGTGAAGCCGTTTTGCACCCTCTTTTGATAAAATCAGATATGAATCAGATGCCCTCATATTAACAAGCAGTACCTTTCCGTCATATATGTGCCTGATTTTACCTGTTTTCTTACTTTTTTCAATATTGATGTTACCGGCAAATATTGCATCTCCGGCTCCCACTCCAAACTGATAGTCTGCAATGGCCTTGACCTTTTTGACATCATCTTTTTTGTATCTTATTTCATCTGAAGAGAGGCATTTGTCATAAAGGCCCATGTCCAGGTCATTAATCACCCTTGAATGGATAAGAACCTGATTGTAATATTCCATAAATTCATAAATGAAATCTTCAATAAATTCAATGCTGTCCACATCACGGGTTTTTGGAGCGTCATTCTGACTTAACGGATACACTTCATCAATTTCCAAAGGCACCAATCCGAAAGGTATGTCCAAAACCATAAAATCAGTATTTTCCAAATCGATTTCATTCTGTTCGCCATAAATATAAAATTCCCCAAGTTTGCCGGATACAAATTTGGAATATGGCTTTCTTGTCGGAGGAAGTATTACCAGATCTCTCTTTTTAGGCATTTCCCGTAGTTTTTGCATGTGCCTCAATACTTCAGGCCTGCATAATGATTCGGGACCTGTGTAGAAAAATGCTGACTTTTTACTTCTAGGTTCATATTTTTCCAAATCATCGGAGTAGTTTCCAAGGTGTCTGACGGCCTCCAGAAGTGCAGGGTGTGCACGGCATCTTTCCTCAACAAGTTCCATCAGGTTTCCGTCATAAATTGCCTGTCTGATCAATCTCAATTCGGCAAATGAAACATGCAGATTATGCTGGGCAATCAAATCCCTTCTTTCAGCTTTAGGCATTGCCCTTAAATCATCGGGAGTGTATTTAGTGCACACTTCACAGGAACATGGCATTTCCTGCAGGTTTTCCAGCTTGAATGTTCCCCTGGTGGAAAGCAGCCTGTCATCCTCGGCATATAGGATATATGCTGCAGAGTCAAACAGATCACATCCCATTGCAACACAAAGTGCAAAAATCATCGGATGGCCGGCACCCATAAGATGACGTGGCACAGTATCTGAGAGCTCCTTCATGGAATGCATGACAACATCCACAAGGTCTTTATAGTGATACGATTCCATCAGTGGAACCACCGCACCGATAGGATATAAATCGGCATCCAATTCAGACAGTTTTCTTGCACATTCACGTCTCAAATCAAGGAAAGTGGATCCTTGCACTACAGAATTCAATAACATTTCCAAGTCATGCTCTTTTTTATATTCTATTGCTTCCTGAGCCCTTTGAAGAGTTATTTCCATGTCACTTTCTGCCTTTTCCCTTTCAACAAATGGAGCAGTTGGAATATCCAAACTAGTTCCGATGTCAGTTTTAATCAATTCCTGAAATTCAATTACTTCCTTATTTGTTATTTCCACATCACCATAAACTGATAATTGAAAAGAACCGGAATCAGTCATTATAGGACCGTCAAAATTGATTAACTTATGCAGTCCCTCATCAATGGCCTTTTGCTTTAATTCCTCATCTTTATAAATCAAATAAGCATTGGTAATTACGATATCCGCACCGTATTTGCCTACGTCCAATGCCTGTTTACGAGGATGAATTACCGGCATCAATGCAGGAGTTTTTACATCACCGTGTTTGGTTTTTAAAACCCCAACTCGCCCTTTTCCATCTTTTGCTTTAATTTCAAACATTTTATTAAACCTTAAATAATTCGTTAAAATAAGTTTTAAATTAGAAATTATATAAATTTTGCTCATCAAAGACTTTAAAAATGATATTGGCTTATAAAAAAATGATTGTTCCTAAAAATTGATATAAAAATAAAAAAAGGAAAATAGTAGGTTAAGTTAAACTTAACCAAAATTTTTGGATTTTGAATTGATGCATCCTGTTAACAGCATGCTTTGTTTTTTATAGATTTTTCACTGTATCTTTTTAGATTTTTCGTTTTGCATGAACTATGTTATATTTAACTTTTAAAACAACTATTTTAGGTGTGTTTCCATTAATATCTTTTGATTTAAAAGTTATTAATGAAATTAGAGTGTTTTTTGGAGAAATTAAAACAATGTTACCTAATAGGATTAGGAGATATGTTTTTCTCAATGAAATTAAATCTATAAGGATTATACCATCAAAACATTTACCATCATCAAATGAATTATTGGCAAATAATCAGGCAAATACCCTTTCATAGAATCCCATTACATGGCAATAATGAGATGCTATAAAATTTGAAATTTAATTAAAATATCGTCAACATTTTAATATCTTCAAATTTTGCCAACCGAAAAATGTAAAAAACTATTTTAATAAAATAGTGTAAAATTTTACAAATCCCCTGATTGACAGTTATTATTATTAAATAAGTCATATATAAATGTTTTTATTAAAAAATAAGCAAAAATATTAATAAAATATGAAAAACAAGTAATTTAAATAAAAAAAATAACTTGCTTAAACACGCTTGAATCTGATTTTAAATGTTGAAATAAAATAATATCCACAACCGCATGTTAATATCTAACCATATCAAATCAAATTATCCAAGCCCAAATAAGATTAAATATAATCAAATAAGGTTATTTTAACAAAAATATAAACAAATATTATTTTTTTAAAGCAAATATGATAAATTTATGAGTTGTTAAAGAAAAAAAGAACTGAAATAAGAAAATCTCATATAAATTCCCAAACTCTCAAATAACGAAAATTAAAGCGTTATTCTAAAAAGCAAGGAAAAATTGTCTGGATTTTTAAAAAAATGTTAAAATGAAAATTAACACCAAATTACTTTATTAACATAAATAACATCAATATTAACTTATTTAATCAAAAACACATTAATTAAATGGAATTAGTTAAAGATTCAAGCCCAAAATCGAATTTAATTTTTAAGTGAAAATACCTGAAAAAACACCCAAATTGAAGAGGAATAATTTAAATAAAACATTTAAAAGCATTTAACTTGAAAATGACAAAGAAAATCGATAAAATATCACCAATCAAAGCAAGGATATTATGAATTAAATAATATTTTATTATCATCAAAAAAATAATCCCGCCTTAACTAAACATTGTCCAGATATAGACATTGGCAAAAATACGAACCAAACTATTAAAAACAAGACCATAACAATATATTTAAAAGAAATTAATAAAATAGAGAGAACATTTTGAAAAAAAGATTATTTTTCAAGCTTTTTTAAAAAAAAGTAAAATAAATATTACATGTTTATCAACATTGATTATACAAATCAGATTGCACAATCCAATACCAAAAAAGAAATGGCAATAACCCTGCCTTTTAAAAAATTTTAGAAATAACCAAATATTTAAAGTTTTAATAACTAAAATATCACTTGATAAAATGAGTTATGAAAACAATGCCCGAATAATTAATGATGATATTTTTGATTTGATAAATGAAACATTTGCTGCAGAAAAAAGTAGTCGAAATAATAAAAGTAGACTCAATTTTTTTGATACTTATAACAATTATTTTGTTTTAACAGATGATGGATCTTATTCTATTAATTCAAAAGAAATAAATCATAAAATTGAAACACTACATACATCTACCGGTGCAATAAGTGAGTCATTTGAAAAATTTATCAAACCAATGAAATTCAATTACACCCAAGACATCGCAATTTTAGACATATGCGCCGGATTAGGTTATAATTCATCAGCCGCAATAGCTGATTTTTTAAAAAACTCAAAAGCGAATTTAACAATTGACATGGTGGAAATATCAAAAGCCACATTGGCATGCGGACTTCTTGTACCCTCACCGATTCCGGAACATGACATCACAAAAAAAGCAATTGAAAATGAACTGATTGCACAGAATTATGCAACTTTAAGCCTGGAAACCACAGAAATTCCTGAAAATATAAATATAAATGTGTTCATTGAAGATGCAAGAAAAACCGTTCAAAAATTGTCCGACAACACCTATGATGCAATTTTTCTAGATCCGTTCAGTCAAAATATGGCTCCGGAATTATTTTCAGTGGAATTTTTCAAAGAGTTCAGACGAATAATAAAAAACGATGGAATAATAGCAACCTACACTTCATCCGCCCCGGTTAGAGAAGGATTTATAGAAGCTGATTTCTACATTGGACTAGGGCCGATTTTTGGAAGAAAACAGGGAGGAACCCTGGCAAGCCCGAACCCGTCAATGCTTGATTACTCACTTCCAAAAAATGATGAAATAAGAATTGCCCTTTCAGATGTGGGAATTCCATTTAGAGATCCGGGATTAAATAACTCAAGCGAATACATCCTGGATGCACGGACTGAAGAAAGGCATGCCGCAAGACACAATACAAAAATATCATCTGCAGTCAAAACTCCAATATTTTTAGGCGATGAAATGGATGATGAAAAACTAAAAAGACGTGTTGAACGCAATTTGGCCAAGATGAACATTCCCTCAACCACATCCCCTGAAGCATTATACATAGTTGAAGTCGAAAATAATTATGCAGAAAAACAGAACAATGAAAACAATTCAACAAAAAGAATTCTTGAAATGAAAAAAAGATTAAAAAAAGTTAAAAAAGAAAATTAAATTTTTACATAATTTCCGCTTTTAACAATATATGCGAGTTCTTTTGATGCTTTTACAGGACCATAAACCGTGGTCAGATAGTTCGGATTTGAATAGACATGTTCCTGTCCGAATACTGAAAAGTCAGAATCACAGTCTGCACAGAAAATCATACCTTCAGTGCTTCCAGGTTCCCTGTGACCGGTTGCCGGGAAAATTCCCACTTCAGTTTTCTCATCTCCGGCCCAGAATACATCCCAATACAAATTATGACCATGACAGTAAGGACATGTTCTTTCGAAAATAGTCATGTACCAGGTATAACCGTATTTTGATTCCTCACCGGGTGCAGATGGTCTTCCAACAGCCAGAATGGTTTTTCCATCTTCAGAAACACCATATTTATTATAAGCCATTACTCCCAACTTATCGTCTACAACTGATATTTGACGGGTTACTTGATAGCCTGTGCTTAAATCCTTACAAACAACACTATATTTTCCAACAGCAAATTTAAAATCAACAGATGCAAAACCTTTAGAATTGGTTTTTACAATATTGGAAACACCATTGATTGTTATTTGCACTTTAGTATTGGCGGCTGCTTTACCGTTTTGTTTTAAAAGCTGAATCTGATAAGATGAACTCATATTATTAATTGCTCCTATATCATGAGCTTTAATTGAAGCCAACTTAACTGTAACCTTTTTGCTTAATGTATATTTTGTATAAGGATCAACTGCCTTAAAAACATAAGTTCCTTTTGACAATTTGAATTTGACAGTTGCAACACCATGAGAATTTGTTTTGACTGTTTTTTTAGATCCGTCTACATATACTTTCATTTTTTTATGGGTTGCAAGCTTACCGTTGGTTTTATGAAGAGTGACCTTAAATTTGGAAGTGGTGCCTGTGAATACTGTCATTGAACATGCTTCCAAAGGAGATAGTACAGTTATAGTATTGGTTTTTCTCTCTCCGGTTTTCTTATTGATTGAAATAATCTTATAGGTGCCGGGAGTTGAAATTACCTTAATACTTGCTACACCCTTTGAATTGGTTTTTACAGTATGATAATGTCCTTTACTATAGAATTTAATGTATTTGTGTTTAAGAACCTTACCGTTAGTTCCGTAAAACTTGGCACTGAACTTCTTAGACCCTTTATAGTACTTTTTCAGATTTGATGCAGCAATTGTTGATTTAACAGTAATCTTGTTGGAAATCTTATATCCGTTTGGATGAACTGCATAAACCACATAGTTTCCAGCCTTTAAATTAATACTTAAACTAGCCACACCTTCAGAATTTGTCTTTTTATTATATGTTTTACCATTCAAAATAAATTTGACATTTGTATTTTTTAATGGACTTCCATTTGAATCTAAAAAGGTTGCTGTATATTTGGTTGAACTCTTGTAATATTTTGAAATATCCTTTGCAGTGATTACAGGTAATACCTTGATATTATTGCTGGATGTAATGTTGCCGTAACTTGCAGAAATTACATAATCATCAGGATTCAAATCTATTGGAAGTGAAACTTTACCGTTTTCATCGGTAGTTTTCACATAGGTGAGGCCATTTAAGACCAATGTTATATTGGCATCCTTAACCGGACCGTTTTCATCAGATAGAGTTGCCTGATAATTAGAGTTTCCTTTATAGTACATACTCACATCACTGCCAGATAAAGAGTAATTGTTCCCTTTTACCGGATCAGTAATGTGCTCATCAGAAGATAGGTTTCCCGCATCACCCGATGGGGGCTCCTCATCCACTTCATTAGCAATTACATCATCTGTTGAATTTGAGTCAACTGCAACAACTGCAGAGACAGACAACATAAATACTAATGTCATTAAAATTAAACAAATTTTTTTATTAAACATACGTTAACTCCATTTAACATTTGTTCGTATTAAATTATTAAAAGTTTAAGGTATAAAAAGCTTTTGATTTTCAAAAAAAGCTCATAAACATTAAATTTTGAATAAATAAGCAAAAATAATTTAATATTAATTATTAAAAGGTTTAATCGGTTGAAATTAATTTCAAAAGAATGAACCTATCTAAAATGAAAAATAATATGATGATATTTTAATTAAAATAACAGTTAGATACTAAAATATCTTAAAAACAAATTGAGAAAAATAACAAACAAAAAATGGTCAGCATAAATAAAAGCTAATGTTAAATTTTAAAAAAATAGATAAGTATAGCTTAAATTAAATTTAAGCTATGGAAATTCATTATTCAACAGTCACACATTTCGCCAGATTTTTAGGCTTATCAGGATCATGACCTTTTTCAAGAGTGATATAATAAGCTATCAATTGCAATGGAACAATATAAACCAACGGAGCGATAATTTCTTTGACTTCACTATTTATTGCAATGACATCATTACACTTTGTTTTAAGTGATTCGTCACCGGCAGCACCAATAGCCAATACATTAGCTCCACGAGACTTGACCTCTTCCAAGTTACTCATTGTTTTTCTATAATTATCCCCAGGAGGAATAATGACAACAACAGGAATTCCTTCATCAATCAGTGCCAAAGGACCGTGTTTCAGCTCACCGGCAGCATAACCTTCACCGTGAATATATGTAATCTCCTTTAATTTCAAAGCGCCTTCAAGTGCTGTCGGATAAACATATCCTCTTCCCAAATAGAAGAAATCACGTGCATAATTATATCTTTTTGATAACTCCTTAACCAACTCAACACTTTCCAAAGACTCATCAATGAAATCAGGCACCTTATCCAGTTCCTTTAGAAGCTCGCTGTTTTCACTCACCAGTGCTGCAAACAGGTAAATTGCAGTTAACTGTGCAACATAAGTTTTTGTTGCCGCAACACCAATTTCAGGACCTGCCTGAGTTTGAATGACATATTGCGCCCTTCTTGTAATTGATGAACCTGCAACATTTACAATACCCAATGTTTTGGAAGTCTGGTTAGCCACATCCAATGCCTTAAGTGAATCAGCTGTTTCACCGGATTGGGAAATGAAAATAACCAATGTTTTATCGTTTAAAGTATTTGCGGAATATTTGAACTCTGATGCAAGAATCACATCTGTCGGAATGCCTGCAAGAGATTCAATTAAATATTTACCTGTTAAAGATGCATGGTAAGATGTTCCGCATGCAACAAAGCAAATCCTTTGAATATCTCCGACATCATCAATAATCTTTTGAATGTTTTCTTTCTGAGTCAGAGTATTTTTAACTGCACTTGCCTGTTCATTGATTTCCTTAATCATGAAATGGTCGTAACCTTCCTTTTCAGCCATTTCAGGAGTCCAGTTAATGGTTTCGATTTCCTTGTTGACAACATTATCAAATTCATCATGAACCACAACGCCATCCTTATCCAAAATAACAATCTCACCCTTTTCAGGATACATTATATCACGGGCATATTTTAGAATGGCCGGTGAATCGGATGCCAAATAATAGCCATCCTCACCAATTCCAACAATCAACGGAGAATCCTTACGTGTTGCAACAATCTTATTGGGGTCATTGACTGAAATAGCTGCAATTGCATATGCCCCTTCAATTATATCAATTGTTTTTCTAACAGCATGTTCAAGGTCGAATTTTTCATCCATGAATTTCTGAATCAAATGCGGAATTACCTCAGTGTCGGTATCTGATTTGAAGACATGACCTTCAAGGATTAATTTTTCTTTAATTTCCAGATAATTCTCAATAATACCGTTATGAACAACTGCAACAGTATTTTCCTCATCAACATGAGGGTGTGAATTTAATTTTGAAGGATCACCATGTGTTGCCCACCTCACATGGGCAATGCCGAAGTCTCCAGGCATGTCTGTAAGATTTAATTTGTTATCAACTTCCACAATTTTGCCCTTATCCTTTTTAATATGAATTTTTTCCTTTGAATAAGTGGCCAACCCTATTGAGTCATAACCCCTATATTCCAATTTTGAGATACAGTCAAAAAGGATAGGAGCAACATCATCCTCTTCCTTTAATATACATCCTACTATCCCACACATAACTAATCACCTTTGATAATCATAAATATCCTTATACATGTTCACAACATCCCCAATAATCAAAATTGCGGGAGTGTTTATGTCTTTATCGGAAATATCGCCCAGTGTACCAAATACAAGATTCTGATTTGGCAGAGTGCCGCTTTCAACAGCACAAACAGGAGTGTCCGGAGAACGATATTTCATGATTTCTGATGTGTTTTCACGGATATTTCCAATACCCATTAAAATAATCAATGTATCGGCAGTATAATCCCAGTGCACCTGACTTTCAGGTTTGGTGGGGTCTTCATGACCTGTAACGATTGTGACTGAAGTTGCTACTGCCCTGTGAGTGACCGGTAGTCCCAGTGAAGTTGGTGCTCCAATAGCTGAAGTTACGCCCGGAATTACTTCAAATTTGATATCATGTTCCATTAAAGCCAATATTTCTTCTCCACCACGGCCGAAAACAAAAGGATCTCCTCCTTTTAGTCTGACAACGTTTTCATGCTCTTGAGCTTGTTTAATTATTAACTCATTAATTTCATCCTGAGTTTTATAATGCTCCCCTGCCTTTTTACCTACATATATTTTTTCTGCAGCATCTGGAGCATGAGCCAATATTTCTTCATTAGCCAAATAATCATATAAGACAACATCAGCTTTATTCAGAGCTTTAACAGCTTTAAGAGTTATTAAATCAGCATCTCCAGGCCCTGCACCAATTAAATAAACTACCATATAATCACTTATAAAAATCCTTTAAAGAAATTTAAACCGTCATCTGAACCAAATATTTCCTCACATGCCCTTTCGGGATGAGGCATCATAGCACATACAAGACCTGATTCATCACAAACGCTTGTAATTGCTTCCATAGAACCATTAGGATTTTTACCTTCAAACTGCAATACGATCTGGTCCTGATCTTTTAATAAATCGATGTCTTCTGTGTAAAACCTTCCTTCTGCGTGAGCTATTGGAAGAGCAATGCTTTGGTCTTTTTTGAATGCCTTTGTAAATGGTGTCCTATTGGTTGCAACTTTTAAGTCAACCCATTCGCAGTTGAATTTAGGATTCTCATTTGTAATGAATATACCCGGAACGAGTCCGATTTCACCTAAGATTTGTGCACCATTACAGATTCCAAGTACAGGTTTTTCTTCTTTCACCAATTCCTTAATGCCTTCTATCACCGGTGTAATAGATGCCATTGCACCGGCCCTTAAATAATCCCCATAGGAAAATCCTCCAGGAATAACAATACCATCATAATCTGAGAGTTTTTCTTCACTCCACCAGATGTATTCCGGTTCAAGACCTGCAAGTTCAATAGCCTGTGCCACATCCCTGTCACAGTTGGTTCCAGGAAATCTAATTACTCCAATTTTCATTTTTTACACCTATTTACCGCAAGCCATGTTTTGTGGAATAACATTTATTTTATAATCATGAATCACAGGATTGCAAAGTAATCTTTCACACATGTCAACCACATTTTCTCTGATTACTTCCCTGTCTTCTCCTTCCATTTGGAATTTAATGATTTCGTCGGTTTTAACATTTTGTACAGTATAACCGAGTAAATCAAGAGACCTTTCGATTGTTGATGCTTCAGGGTTCAACATACCGCTTTTAAGAGAAATTTTAACTTCAATATCAAATAACATTTAAATCACCTTTTCATCATCAGGAATAATTCTATTATACACTTCAATGTATGCTTCCATCACTTCATCGTCTTTTCCTTTTCTAAACAATTCCTTATCCAACATCTCCAGGGTTTCACTATCCCATAATCTGCAGCCATCAGGAGATATTTCATCCCCTAAAAGAATATTTCCATCCTTGTCTTTTCCGAATTCAACTTTATAATCAACCAGTATTATTCCGGCATCGGCAAAGAATTCGGTTAAAATATCGTTGATTTTCAAAGCCTTTTCGGTTAAAATATCAATTTCCTCTTGAGTAGCTATTCCTAATGCTTTTATGATTGAATCGTTTAGCATAGGATCATGATATTCATCTGCTTTAAAATCCATTTGCACAATTGGAGGATTGAGTCGTGTGCCATCTGCAATGGGATATTTGCGAACTAAACTACCAGTTGCGATATTTCTAACAATAACTTCAATTGGAATCATGTCCAGTTTTTTTGCAAGCATGACATTAGGTTCAGGCAGGTCTATGAACTGAGTGGCAACACCATTTTCTTCCAATACTTTAAATATTTTAGTTGAGATAATGGCATTATATGCTCCCTTATTATTCATTACTTCCTTTCTTTCACCGTCACCTGCAGTCATGTCATCTCTAAACTCTATTATGACTTCATCGTCGTTATCGGTAGTGAATACACTTTTCACTTTTCCACTGTTAATTAACTCTTTTTTGTCCATGATATCAACAAATAAATTATTATAGTATAATTTTTAGTTTTAATATTATATAAAAATAGTTTTTTAAGTGACACTTTAGGGAAGTCACGATTAATTTAATATATTTCTAAAAAAGAGTAAAAAAATAGTAATTAAAGTTTATTAATGGGAACTCCCTTACCTTCATCTTTTGGAAATTTCATACCATTGAAAAAACCGTTTGGAAGTTTAGACATTATAACAACTGGAAATTCATCATCAGGTCGTATAAACATCATGTGTGTAACATTTTGACGTGTCTTAATTACTATTTTATAGTTTTTATCCTCTTTTGTGAGTGTTCCATCAAGAAAAATTTCATTGAAGGTATGACTCAAAAGATAATCCGGCAAATCTTCACCAATTTCAAAATGATTCAACAACTCCCTTAAAATCATATAAATCATTCCATACTTGGAAGTTTGCCTTGGTCTGATTGATATGATGAACCTATTAAATCGCCTGTTTTTGTATCATATTGGCGGAAACCTCCATCGGAATATGTCACTTCACGATAAGATCCTTCACCGTTTTGCTCATTGGATTTTACTTCTTCCTTTACAATATTATTAACTTTGTCAACAACAGAATCATCAGAACTGCCTGAATCAGAACTACCTGAAGATCCAACATTACTTACTTTATCAACTACATCACCAATTGTGTCAGAGTTTATTTCATCAAGGCCCACACCCATTTCATTAAGGACATGGAACGCTCCTACTCCCCCAACAACTATTACCACTGCAATAATTGCTAATATAAGCAAAATAAAGCCTTTCATATTTTCACCTCTTTTAGTTTTTCAATAGATATATGAACCCTGCCATTAAAATACTTTTCTATTAATTTTATATATTTCAAAAAATAATATTGTATTATATGAACATGAAAAATACTGTCATACTTTTGATATTCTTATTATCTGTTTTAGGATTAATCATTGGAGTTTACTATACTGAAGACATAACTAGCGATAGCCTCGCAGATGATGAAACTGACATGATTAATGAAGACGCCGACAGTAATTTAGCCATCACATCAGATGAAAATAACACCAATTATTTAAAAGCATATTTGACTTAAAAAAAAAAGAAAAAGTTAGAATAAATCTAACTATTTTAAACTCTTTCTTCAGCATTATCCCAATCAGGATTTTTGGCCGGAAGAATTGTGAATATTAAAGTTGCTATAAGCAGAATTGCTGCTGAAATAACTGTGAAAATCAGCTGGTCATTTGTTCCGCTTTTTATTACATCAATCAAACCGCCAATCCAAATTACAACTACAAATATTGGCAGAACATATTTTACAACCACCAGCCACCATTTACCAAGTTTAATGGATTTGCTTCTTGAATTTAAAAAATCAATAAGTTTTTCGGCTTTGAATATCCATGCAAATATTATACATTCAACAATAACACCGAACAGTATTGCAATCTGATTAATGAATGTGTCAACATATCCGAGTATAGATCCTCCGTATGCTGTTGCATAAATCATGGAAACAAGTGCACCAACAATAATTAAAATTGTCATTGATCTTTTTCTTGAAAGTTCGAACTTATTCTGTATTGAAAAAGACAATGGCTCAATTGTTGACAATATGCTTGTAAGTCCTGCAAGATAAACTGTCAGGAAGAACAATGGTCCAAGCACATATGCCCATTGACCCAATACATTAAATACTGTAGGATATACTATAAATACCAATCCTGTTCCCTGAGTTACAAGGTCCGCAACTGCAGTACCTGATTGAAGAGACATATAACCTAAAATTGAAAATACTCCAAGTGCTGCGAAATTTTCAAACAATGAGTTAGCAAGCGCTATGGAAATAGTGTTTGTGATTAAGTCCGCATCATTTTTGGTATAGCTTGCATATGTAAATGCGATTGACATACCCAAACTCAGTGAAAATACAATCTGTCCAAACGCAGCCATCCATATTTCAAAATTGCACAGAAGTGACCAGTCCGGATGGAACAGTTCCGCAAGACCTATTGAAGCGCCAGGCAATGTGAGTGAGAATCCCACAATGATTACCATAATAATGAATAATGCAGGCACTAAAATTTTTGATACCTTTCCAAGACCCTCTTCAAGATCACGGTGTGAAATAAACCATATTATTACCCAACCGACAAGCATCACCACTGCTATTAACGGTATGAATTGGAATATGCCTGTCCAAGATTCGGATGACTGGAGGAGTGTTGCTGTAAAGTAAGTATTAGGATCAGCACCCCATCCCTTAAAGAAACTTAAAAACATGTATATTCCATCCCAGCCAAGAATCGCTGAGTAATAAATCATTATCATAAAAACAGCTACCGGTAAAAACCAGCCTAGATATTCCCATTTTCTATCGATTTTTTTAACCGCTTTTGCAAAGGAAGATTTGAAATTATATCCAACACCATACTCCAATATCAAAAATGGAATTCCCATAAGAAGAATTGCGACAATATATGGAATATAGAATGCACCCCCTCCATTTGAGTAGAGCACATATGGATATCTCCAAATGTTTCCAAGTCCAACTGCAGAACCTATCATTGCCAAGATGAATGACATGTTGCTGCCCCATTCATTTCTATCTGCCATAATATTATTTCCCTTAATTAATTTATAGAAAAATTTTGTAATTCTACCATTAAATAGTTTACTTATTGGATTAAACTCAGATATGATGTTTAAATAATAAATGTTCAATTTTAAAATAAAATTAAAAGAAAATCCATTAAAATATTTGATAAAATAACCTACCTAAGTCACATGAAGTAATTTATTTAGTAAATTGTTCAATGAAAAAATAAGAAAAATTGATTTAAAATAATTTAAATCATAGGATTACTCATCTTTAATTGAATTTTCAAGCTCTTCGGCAGAAGAACCGATTGAAATCTTCTCCAAAACAGATGAACCATAGTGAGGCAATATTATCAAACCGATTATTGAAGCCATCCAAAAGGAAATCAACCTTTCAATCAAGGTCACAGGTGCTGCAAGAGATGTTGAAATGCCTGCTTTTGAGTAAAAACTTATCATTACACCATCCACTGCCCCAAGACCGCCCGGTAACAGTGGAATCATACCGACAAGAGATGCGATGATGAAAACTTCACCTATTACAATAACATTCAGTGTTGCTCCGAATGCCAAAAATACAATGTATACCCTCATGATTTCGCAAATCCAGATTACAAAAGACAATGGAATTGTATAACACAGTGTTTTTTTATCTGAAATGATTAATTTCATTGTTTTTTGAAAACCGAAGATATTTTCATGAATCTTATCCTGCAAATCATCACTGCCCTTTTTGTGAACTCTATTGATAACAGCCATTATCCATCCTTCAACACGATTTCCAAAACTGGGATTGATGCATAAATAAATTAGCATCGCCAATATCACAATTATTGCAATAACTGATAATATCAATATCACAAGCAGCCATTGAGCAATATCAAAGTACAAAATCATTGAAATAATTGTAATTGCCGCAAGAACAATAAACGGAAATGTGTCCAATACCCTGTCAGCCACAACAGTGGCAAAAGTGTCCTTTAAACTGTATCCGTGTTCTTTTGCAAGGATATATGCCCTAACAGGTTCACCGCCACCACGTCCGGAAGGAGTGATGTTGTTTACGGCAAGCCCCACCATCATTATCGGGAACAATTGCCTGAAACTCACATTGATATCCGCCAGATTATTAAGTAATTTCCATCTTAATGTGTACAATAAAAAAGCAATAAACTGTATGACAATTGCCAAAGCGATTAAACCTAAATCAGCACCTTTTAATGCATCAATGACATTATCAA
>NZ_CAMJUE010000039.1 GCF_946408925.1 uncultured Methanobrevibacter sp. | reverse complement strand
ACATATCCTACAAATCAAGATGAAACATATGTTATGGTAAATGATATTAATGATTTTATAGACTCACTTGAAGAAACTAAGGAGGAAGAATAATGGTTAAAATTGCATTAGTTTCATGTGGAACAGAATACAGTGGAATTCAAAAAGAAATTGAAAAGGCGGCAAATAAGTTTGGCGCTGAAATCATTCTTCCTGAAATTGATTTGGATTATATTGATGAATCTTATGAGAAATTCGGATTTTCCGCTCAAAGTTCAAGTTTAAAATTAATGATTGCAAGGGCTATGGCTATTGTTGAAGGTAGATGTAGGCCTGATGCAGTGTTTATTGCAACTTGTTTCAGATGTGCCGAAGCTGCACTGGTAAGAAATGAAGTAAGAAGATTTATACAGAACAATACACGCATCCCTGTAGTAACTTATTCATTTACTGAAAGAACAAAAGCAGACGAATTGTTCATCCGTATGGAAGCTTTAGCCACTACCGTAACTCGCAGAAGTATTCTTGCCCGTGAAAAGCAGGAAGGACTTACTCTTGGACTTGACTCCGGTTCAACAACCACAAAAGCTGTTTTGATGGAAAACAATAAGGTTATTGGAACAGGATGGACATCCACTAAAGACATTATTGAATCAGCAAAAACCGCTGCTGCTGAAGCATTTGGCGAAACCGACTATGATTGGGATGACCTTGATGGTATTGGAACTACCGGTTACGGCAGGTTCACTATGGGTCAGGAATTCGGTGCGGAACTTATTCAGGAAGAATTGTCCGTTAACGCTAAAGGTGCAGTATATCTTGCAGACCGTCAAAAAGGTGAAGCTACCGTATTGGATATCGGCGGTATGGACAACAAAGTAATCACAGTCAACAACGGTATTCCCGACAACTTCACTATGGGAGGTATTTGTGCAGGAGCATCCGGAAGATTCTTGGATATGACTTCTCGTAGGTTGGATGTTGACATTACTGAATTAGGTCCTCTTGCTGTTCAGGGGGATTGGAGAAAAGCAATGCTCAACTCTTATTGTATTGTATTCGGTATTCAGGACCTGGTCACTACACTTGCGGCAGGAGGTTCTAAGGCAGATGTTGCGGCCGCTGCATGTCATTCAGTATCTGAACAAGTTTATGAACAACAACTTCAGGAAATTGACATTCGTGAACCGTTAATCCAAGTTGGTGGAACAAGTTTAATTTCAGGTCTTGTTGAGGCAGTAAGTGAAACTCTGGGTGGAATTGAAGTTATAGTTCCTGAGTATTCACAACATATCGGTGCTGTAGGTGCAGCTCTTTTGGTATCTGGAATGGGACACAGACAAGATAATAAATAATAGTTATGGGTTGATTCGATGTTAGTTGAATGCTATGATGAACGTGGTGCTGAAGTTTATGATATCATCATAAAACAGGTCTTCCAAGATTTGGTTTTAGGAGCTTCTGTTGATGATTTGAAAGCTTATGTCAATCCTGATGATCCGGTATTTGTTTTGGCCATTAAAATGAGGAAAACTTCAAATGTGGTGTTGTTTGAAGATGTTGCTAACCTGACCTATGATAAGCAGAGGGATGTAACAATGATTTTAATTGATAATGAAAATTATCTTCCAAATATTCTCAGGGAACTGTGGAAGCAATTTTCAAGAGATGAAATCTATCAGCCTAACAGGTATCAGCTTGAAATCAATGGTGATTTCACTGATTTGAAATCTATTGTTGTTGATGATCCTCATTCTAATTTACAAAGACGCATTTATGATGCGGTCTTTAGAATATTGCCTGAAGGTTTTAAAAACATTAAAGATTTATCTACTGACGATATTGTTGTTGTTGTGGCTACTGATGAGTTAATTAAGGATGCTTGGATTGAAAAGGCTCATGAGTTTATTGATGAATTAAACAAAGGCATGTAGAAAACTTTATATATTTGTTCGTATTAATACAAATTAACAGAGTTATATGTAAGGAGGAGTAGTATATGAACGAACATAACGGTTCAAGATTTGCACATATTACAAAAGCACATCCATGCTTTAATGAAAAAATGCATGATAAAGTCGGAAGAGCACATGTACCAGTTGCACCAAAATGCAATATCTTTTGTAACTTTTGTACTAGGGATATTAATAATGAAGAGGACAGGCCTGGTGTTGCAGGATGCATTATGAAACCAGATGATGCAATAACTCACATTAACGATGTAACTTCAGAAGGTCCAATTTCAGTTGTAGGAGTTGCAGGCCCTGGAGATTCACTTGCAAATGAAGAAACATTTGAATTCTTTGAAAAATTAGCAACTGAACAACCTGATTTAATTAAATGTATGAGTACAAATGGACTGTTGCTTCCGAAATATGCTGATAGATTGGCCGAACTTGGAGTAAACTCCGTAACTGTAACAATTAATGCAATTGATCCTGATATTGCTGTGGATATTTATTCATTCATAAAATATGAAGGAAAAATCTATAAGGGTTATGATGCTGTAAACATCTTAATAAAAAATCAGCTTGATGGTGTTGAAAAAGCTGCAGCTAATGGCCTAGTTGTCAAAGTTAATTCCGTTTTGATTCCTGGATTGAACGACGAGCACATTGTTGAAATCGCAAAGGAAGTTAAAAAAAGAGGTGCTGCATTAATGAATGTATTGCCGTTAATTCCATTGGCTAAAATGAAACACTATTCACGTCCGGACTGTTCAATGATGGAAAGTGTCCGGGAACAGGTTGAAGAAATTATACCTGTATTCAGGGCATGTACTCAATGCAGGGCGGATGCCTATGGTATTCCGGGTAAGAAAAGTGAAGACCATCATTTAGGAATGACTCCGCAAAGTCATTACTAAATACTTTTTTTTATTTTTTTATAGTAATATTAAAATTTGATAAAGTATATATTTAATATCATTAATTTTTATAAAATTTTTTTTAGGAAAACGATAATATGGTAAAAACTTATGTTTTTGGACATAAAAGTCCTGATAGTGATACAATAACTTCAAGTATTGTAATGGCAAATTTGGAAAATGAATTAGGAAATGCTGATGCAAAAGCTTACAGATTAGGAAATGTTAACAAAGAAACTGAATTCATTTTAAATTATTTGAATATGCAAGCTCCTGAACTTTTGGATGATGTTGAAGATGGGGCTAATGTAATTTTGGTTGATCATAACTCTCCTGCCGAATCTGTTGACAACTTAGAAAATGCAAATATTTTAAAAGTTGTTGACCATCATAAATTGGCATTGGAAACTTCATATCCGTTATTTTTAAGATTTGAACCAGTTGGTTGTACTGAAACAATTTTATGCAAATTATATGAAGAAAACGGTGTTGAAATCACAAAGGAAATTGCTACATTAATGTTATCTGCAATTATTTCAGACACTTTACTTTTGAAATCTCCCACAACCACTGAAGATGATAAATTGGCTGTTGAAAAACTGGCTGAAATTGCTGAAGTGGATGCAGAGGAATATGGTTTGGAAATGCTTAAGGCAGGTACTGATTTAAGTAGTTTCACTATTGATGAAATCTTGTCACTGGATGCAAAACAAATAGATTTCAAGGATGTCCGATCCATTGTAAATCAGGTTAACACTGCAGATATTTCCGATGTTATGGCTATGAAAGACGAATTGGAGGAAGGTATTAATAAAATTATTGAAAAAGAAAACCTTGATTTGTTCATGCTTTTAATAACTGATATTGTAAACAGCAATTCACAGGTTATTGTGCTTGGAAAAGATGCAGGTTTAGTTGAAAAGGCATACGGCGTTAAACTTGAAGATAATACCGTTTTACTGGAAGGTGTTGTCTCACGTAAAAAACAAGTTGTGCCTATCATGACTGATAATGCATAATAATTTTTACGTTACCCTAAAAATTTACTTTTTTCAATGATTTTCATAAAAATTTATAAATGATTATTGAAAAATTATTAATTAGATGTATTTTAATACATCTCTAATCAATCCATTTTTGGATATAAAATTAGACGGGAAGCATAATTATAAATACTCTATGCATTTTTGCATAACAAAAATTAGAAACTAACATTTAATTATGCTTTTCAATTTTTTATACTTTTTTTTAAAGACAAAGGTGTTAAAATGAAAACACTTGAATGGGAAGACAATAAATTAAAACTTATTGACCAAAGAAAACTTCCTGATGAGTTAACTTATGTTTACTGTAAAAATTATCAGGATGTTATTGTTGCAATTAAAAATATGACTGTGCGCGGCGCTCCTGCTATCGGAGTATCTGCGGCTTTTGGAATGGCACTTGCAGATATTGAGGGTGTTGATTTGGATAAGGCTGCAGTTGAAATTAAAGCTGCAAGACCTACTGCTGTTAATTTGTTTTGGGCAGTTGATAGAGTATTAAAAAGTGAAGATGCGCTTTCTGAAGCATTAAAAATGTATGATGAAGATATGGCTACAAATAGGGCTATCGGAAAATATGGTGCAGAAATAATTGATGATGGAGACACTGTTTTGACTCATTGTAATGCAGGTGCCCTTGCCTGTGTTGATTACGGAACTGCACTTGGAGTATTCCGGGCAGCAAGAGATGCCGGAAAAAATATTAATGTCATATGTGATGAAACTCGTCCCCGTGGTCAGGGAGCAAGTTTGAGTGTTTGGGAAATGCAACAGGAAAACATTCCGGTTAAATTAATCCCTGATGTTGCATCAGGTTTTTTGATGTCTCAAGGTAAAATTGATAAGGTTGTTATTGGGGCAGATAGGATTGCCCGTGGAGGAGTTGTTAATAAGGTTGGTTCATTTATGGTTGCACTGGCGGCAAAACGCCATGATATTCCATTTTATGTAGCTGCGCCATATTCCACTTTTGATAATGATATCTCAATATATGATACTGTTATTGAAGAGCGTGATGGCGATGAGGTGAGATATTACGGTGGGGCTAGGATCTGTCCTGAAGGAACTGAAGTAATTAATCCGGCATTTGACATAACTCCTAAAGATTTAATCAGTGGTATTATTACAGAAAAAGGTATTATTGATCCTATCTAAGTTTATTCTTTGAGGCTGTGTTATGAGTGATAATGAATTTAAACATAAGCATGAGTTAAAATTTTGGTCAGATAGGGTAAAAGATGAAAAAATTTTAGAAAATAGTGCATATGAAAAATTTTACATCCATGATTTAAAGTTAAGTCATGAAGAATTTGAGGACAAGGCAATATTGGATATTGGCTGTGGTCCAAGAGGCAGTCTTGAATGGGCGGATATGGCTCGATTAAGGATAGGTATTGACCCGCTGGTTAATGAGTATTATAAATTGAATGGTGGAACTTTATTCCATAAAATGCATTATGTTCGTGCATATAGTGAGGATATGCCGTTTCCTGATGAAATGTTCGATTTTATATTTTCAATTAATTCCTTAGATCATGTTGATGATTTGGATGAGACAATATCTGAAATAAAAAGAGTTTTAAAAATTGGAGGCATATGCGGGATAATTGTTGATGCAAATCATAAGCCTCAAAAGACAGAACCCATAACTATCGGTTTGGATTTAAAAGATAAGTTTTCGGATGTTTTTGAAGTTATCGATGAAAGAATTTATGAAACTGTATACAATACGGGTTTTAGGGATAATCTGGATGACCCTACATTTTATAACTTGGATGATGAAAAAATTCGCCCGGCAATTTTACTTTTAAAGCTTAGAAAAATAAAGCCATATGATGTATTGCCAGATTTAACTATTAAAAAAGATGCAGATTCATTTAATGAGTTATTTAACCATAATATTAAGTTAGAAAAGGAAAATTTGAAATTAAAAAAAGAGATTAAGGCTTTTAAAAATAGAAAAGTTGTAAAATTCGTTGACAGGTTAAAAAATTTTCAATAATTGTAACTGCGGCCGTAGAAATGGAATGGGAATGCAATTGTATAAACTATTTAAACAATAAAATTTAAATAAATAAATAACATTTAAAATAATTTCTACCAATTCAATCAAGATACTATTTTTGATTAAAAATTACAGACCATGTAATACTTAGAGATTTGAAAATTGTTAAATAATGATGTGAGGGATAAATATGGAAATTAAAAGCAATAAAGCAACTAGTTATCCACCTTTGATTAAAGATTTGGTTAAAGAATTATTAAAAGATGATTTTGTACATTTTAAAATATTATGTGGAAGTGAAGTTCATCATTTTAATAAAGAAGAGGATACCATTATTGAATTTGAAGAAACTTACATGAAAGAAACAAGGGATAATGGAGACATGTTATATATTCCTTATCCAGATATTTTCAGGGTAAAACTCTATAGGGATATGGATCAATACCTTGAGGATGAAAAGAAATTCAATGCATTCAATGATGATGATGACTGGACTGGAAACAGAATTCAGTTCTAAATGAGATTATTTAATAATCTTTTTTTTATTTTTTTTTGATTTTAACGGATGATTAGTGATTTTTTCAATCTATTTGCATTCACTTGGGTAAATTTGCTGATTTTTCTATCCAATGGCCGTATTTTGGTATATGTCGTTTTATGTAAATTATTCATCCCAATGAAAGTAATTGCTTTATTCAACTTAAATATTTTATTGACTAAATAATTATTTAAGTAATATATTTAGGTGATTTAAAATGTTCGGTTTTGGTAGAAAAAAAGATTATGCAAAAGAATTTAAGGATGGCTTTGAAAATACTGATGTAAATAAAATGATTAGTGTTACCAAAGAATGGCAAAAAAAGGATCCTGGAGATAAGAATTGTTCACTTGCTGTGTGCATATTGGCATTATTTTCAGATGATATAAATCCTGACCATGTTAAAGCATTATATGCTACTTCTAAAAATTCAACTCCTACAAATAAGGATTTATTACCTTTCTTTGAACTAACTGCTGCAATAATGTTTAAAACAAAGGGAATAGACATTGATTTGTAAATTAAATAATTATGTTTAATTTACATTTAATCATTTTTTTTCATCGAAAATCATTTCAAAAAGATTTATTGGTATTGTTTTAAGTATTTTTTTAACAGGTCACTTTCCCGTCAATTGCTACATGCCATTCTCCGGGGGATGTTGATTTGACTTTTCTGCAGTTTATAATTTCCACTTTTTTGCCTGTCTGTAAACATGCTTCCTTCAGTCTCTTTATTCCCTGTTCATATGAATCGGAGAACTCATAATAATTAATTATTCCTCCATCTTCAATTAAATTGACTGCAACATCAAGGAAAGTATATGCAAGGCCTGGAAGGTTCATAATAATTCTATCAAATTTTGTTTTAAACTCTTTGCTGACTTCTCTAACATCACCGCAATATGGTGTAATGGTGCCTTTCATTTTATTCAATTTAATATTTTCATTTAAATATTTTATTGCAGATTCATTGATGTCAACTGCTGCGATGTCCACATTTTTGTTTCTTGCAATGACAATTGGAAACGGCCCTATTCCACAAAACATATCAAGTATTTTTTCACCCTCTTCAACACTTTCCATCACACGTTTTCTCTCGGTTGCAAGTCTTGGTGAAAAATAGACTTCTTTTACATCGAGCTTCAATCTTGCGCCATGTTCTTTATGTATAGTTATTGAATCATCTGCCCCGGCTAAAAATTCCAGTTCCCTTATTCGGATAGTTCCCTTAATTGCACTTTTTTTCATGTAAACTGATTTTCTTTTTGTAAATTTATAAGCTGCTTTTCCGATAATTTCTTTTTTATCTTCTAAATTTTCCGGAATTTCTAAAATCACTATGTCTCCTATTGTGTCAAATGAAGTTCTTAACTCACTGATTTCTTCACGAGTCAATTCATCTTCAAGAAGTTCTGAAAAATTATGAGGAAATTGTTTCATAGGTTCTAATTCAATATCAACAATAGTGTAATCGTCAGGAGTTTCGCTAACCGGAATATATCCAAAATCATCAATGGTTTTAATTTTATATTCCATATTCATCATGCCGGCGCTCATTAATTTTTTACGGGTATCGTTAAGTTGTCTTAATGGAACTTTCACACATTTCATAACCTTATTATGTTTAAATTATTATATATGATTTATCTACAGTTTCATTTAAAATGAGTGAAACATTATTTTTTGCATTAATCAAATGGAGATTTTTTTAAAACTAACTTTTTATATATTTTAATATATAACTATTAATGATGGTTTTTCCAAAATTTAAAAATTTTTTAAAATTAAAACAAAACAAACCTCACTTATTAATTGCGGGGGTTGATTTGAAATTTATATCTCCTGCAATCAAATATCTTGAGAAATATTATGAAGTTAAAGTGGATGAGTGGGGCTGGGATGTTAATCGGGAAGTTTCCAGGAAATCCAGAGACCTTTTAAAATGGGCAGATATTATATTTTGTGAATGGATGGAGTATTATGCGCCATGGTATTCCCAAAATGTTTCTCCTAATCAGAAATTATTTATTCGAGCCCATAAATATGAAATAACTTTGGATTATGGTCATCTGATTAATTTCGATAATGTTTGCGGCGTCATTACTATAAATTACTTTTTGCTTGAAATTTTTTCCAATGTTTTCACAATTCCCCGCGAAAAAATGTTCATTTTAAATAACATTGTTGAAACTTCAATATATTCCAATATTAAAGATGCTGAATATACAAAACATATCGCTCTTGTAGGATATGCTCCTTCATATAAAGGATATTTTAGGGCTTTAACCATTTTAAACAAATTAAAAAAGCATGATGATTTTAAATTATATCTCTATGGGAAAGATTACACCCAAATGCATTGGAGAAATGACCCTTCACAGGTAGAATACTTCGAAATGTGTGAAGATTTCGCAAAGAAAAACGATTTGGAAAGTTCAATTATATGTGAGGGTTGGGTTGAGAGAAAAAACATGTTTAAAAATATAGGATATGTATTGTCTTTAAGTGATTTGGAAGGCTCACATCTATCTCCCACCGAAGCTTTTGCCGATTCAACAATCAGTCTGCTGATTGATTGGCCCGGTGTCGAGTATGTATATCCTAAGGAATTGATTTTCAGAAATATGGATGATATTGTAAGATATATTCTTGACAGCTATTCGGATGAGAAAAAATATGAAAACACAGCATCAAGGCTCAAAAATTATTGTGTTAGTGAATTTGGAGAGGAATATTTTGTTGACGGAATCATGAAAATATTTTCCACTAACAACACCTCTGGATGCAACACTATAACCCGATTTAAAGGTCATGATTTCTCTGATGCTGTTTTAATTCATGAAGAGGATGAAATACCTGAAATAATTAATGATAATAAAAATAAATCATTATTGCTTTCTAGAGATATAGACAATCATAAAATAAAAAATATTTATCAGAAATTTTCAAGTTCAAATATTAATATTTATTCCCAGAATTTCTACGATAATATTGATGATGCTTTTAAATTCATTGAACTGTGCAATAAATATCACAAAAGTAATGTGTCTTTAAATTAATAATTTTCATAAAATTTATTATCTTCTAATTATTAAATATTGTATATGTTTTATTTAGTGGGTTTAGGATTATTTGATGAGAAAGATATTTCTCTTAAAGGATTAGAATGTTTAAAAAGTGTTGATAAAATTTATGCTGAATTTTTCACTTCCAGATTATTCGGTTCCAGTTTTGATGCCATTGAAGAGTTAATAGGCAAAAAAATTGAAGTTCTGGTTAGGGGCGAAGTTGAAGAGGAGCATAAGTTCATTGAGGAATCCAAAACACTTGATGTTGCTCTGATTACTGGAGGAGATCCTTTAATTGCCACAACTCATAGTGATTTTCTGGTTCAATGTCATAAGATGGGAATTGATTTTGAAGTTATTCACGGATCTTCCATTTTATCTTCCGCACCGGCCATTTCCGGTCTTCAGGGATATAAATTCGGAAAGGTAACAACAATTCCATTTCCGGATTATAACTTTTATCCTAAGTCTCCCTATGAAGCGATTGAGGAAAATCTTAAAATGGATTTGCATACTTTGGTGCTGCTTGATATTCAGGCACATAAGGACAGATACATGACTGTAAATCAGGGTTTGGAATATCTTATGAACATTTATGATGATTTGGATAGGGAAGGTTTGCTTAATTGGGATTCTTTGGTCATGGGTATCGCTCGAGTCGGGTCTTGTGATGTAGTGGTTAAAGCGGGCAAAATCAGTGAGCTAATTGATTTTGACTTTGGCGGTCCCCTTCATTGCATTATTGTTCCTTCAAAATTACATATAGTTGAAGCGGAATATCTGGTTGAAATTGCAGGGGCAAATCCTGAAATCCTTGAGGATGTTTAGTTAAAATTAATTGGGAGTGGAAAGTAGAGCATTTCTACTTCCCGGAACATATCCTAATCATTTGGAGATTATTAAATGTCTGGCTGATGTCCATCTAGACATGAAATATTATTCACATCGTATATTAGTTATATTTTTATTATATTTAAATCTTTTTATTTTTATAAATGTCGAAAAAAATGGAAAATGATTATATTTTTGTGCAGACTTCCTGTATTATAATTAAAAATAATTTTTTTGTTAGCATTTTGTTTTTTTTTGATATGGTGTTTATTTTAAAATTAAAAGGGGGAGTGGAAGTAAATGGTGTACTTCCAAATAGAATATATTATAATCATTTTGGAGATTATAAAATGATTGATTTTAATATTAAAAGACATGAATTGTTATTCACATCGTTTATTAATTATGTTTTAATAATATATAAAATTTTTCATTTAATTTCGAAGCTGGCAGTGACATTATTGGGCAAAAAATTCTATGAATCCTTCACGAGAGATGATCGGGAATGTTTTCAGCGAGTGGAATGTAAGAATATTTAATGTTTGAAATATATAGTATATGTGATGGATATGGGAAATAGGTTAAATAATTTGGAGAACCGGAATAATTCATTAAAATCAAGACTATTCAAGTTACAGTTAAAAAATGGTAATTATTCAAATGGATATTTTAAAAAATATTCTCTAATGATTTTAAATGAATATAAGCAACATAAATCCCTTTTTAAAGCATCCCAGAATGTAGGTATTGGTTATGATGTTGTCATGGATTGGTATGTTCAGGGTCAATTGGGAAATCCTCAATTCAAAAGTTTTTATTTATCTATCCGTCGGATTAATAATTATTCCAACTCTCAAGTCAATGAAAATCATCAGATTTCTAAAACAACTGATGAAACTGCCGAATGTGATGAAAATCCGTTAAATGAAAAATTTATAATTTCGCCTTATGGGGATGGATGGAGCTATAAGACATATGTCAATGGCGAAAAGATTTTTATTATTTCGAATGAGTTGGAAACCCTAAAAAAGAAGGTTAAAGACAGACACCTTCCTTTAGAGGAATAAACTTATTTTTTTAGCAAGCTCAAAAATCAATAATCGGCAATATATTAAAATTGTCATAGTTGTCTAAAATTACTTATTAGTATAAATATTCATTTATACATGTCAAAATAGTCTAAAAAAACACTATAATCTTTATTAAGTAGTATGTACAATCTATAACTATGACTCGAAACAGACGTGTTACAATTAGCATCAATAATGACATTGACTTGAATTTTCGCAAAATTGCTTCCAATAAGATGTTGTTTAAAACCGGTTGGTATTCAAAAGCAATTGAAGAGGCGATGTTGTTATGGATTGAAAAGGAAGATAAATAATTTTTTTTCTTTTTTTTCTTTTTTTACATTAACTATTTAAATAAAACTAATCAACTTATTAATATAGAGTGGTGTCAATAATGGAAAGTGATGAATTTAGAACTGTAAGGGTATATACTAAAAAGTATACCAGTAAAGATAAAGATGGCAATTCTGTTGAAAAGGAATCTAAACAAAAACAGGTTAGTCTTAAAAAAGAAGATCCTTTTGAGGACGATGAATTGGTGAAAGTGTTATCTAAAGAGGATTATCAAAAATTAGTTGATAATCAATTTTCCGATGAAAGGCTTGATGAGTTTTATCATATTATTGAGGCAAAGGATGCCGAGATTGATGAGTTGAAAAATCAGATGCAAACACTCAAATCTTCATTTTTTGATGATGTTGATTCTTTAAAAGATGAATTGAATTATAAAGATGAGTTAATGAAGGCTAAAGATGAAATTCATGAATTAAATAAGGAAAATAAAAGAATCAATGATGAAAGAGTCGCCATTTATAAAGAATTGGATTATAAAAATAAAATGATTTTAGCTTATAATGTTGAATTGAACAAATCCATTTTAAATGCCATTAATGTCGTGATTGATGAAGCGAGGGACAACATCAACAGGCGTAATGAATTGCTTGTTTCTGACTTGAACAAGTCTGTTGAAAAAGCTAAACATGATGTAAATGAAAAGAATAAGGCTATTGCATATGATATAAAAAGTACTGTTGAAGACATGAATGAGCAAATTAGAAATACAAGTACTCTTAAAATGATATTAAACAAAAATAAGATTAATTTAAGAGTTCCAACAGATGATCTGCTCAAACCGTTTGACTTTGACTTTGATGTGGATACTTTGCTTTCAGGTCAGGCATTGGAACTTGATGCTGCAGAAATTCTAAAAGAGGTAATGCCAAAACTTCCAGAACCATTTTCCAAATATATTGACACAATAGATGATGTTCCCGAAACAATTGATGTTTCAAAAAAGGAAGATGAATGATTTATGAAAAAATTTAATTCAGGTAAAATAACATTTGATTATCCCGTATCTTGGGAAGTTGAAAAAGCGGATATTCTTTCAAATCCGGATTGCATTGCAACATTGTCCAAAGGTCAGGATAATTTAATTAATGCTGTCATGTTTCCAACCCTCATGAATTTGGACCAATATAAGATTTTCATGGAGGATTCACTTAGTGATGATGGAGGGGTAATATTATCATCTGATTTTACCCGTATTGCAAATATGGATGCTATAAAGCTCCATGCCAATATAGACGCCCCCGAAATTAATTTTGATATTCATACTTATGTATTCATTGAAAACGACGTAATATACATTTTTGAAATGAGAACATTGGATGTGTCCGGTGAATCTGAAAGGGAATTTAAAGACATGATTTCAACATTTAAAATCTTAAAATAACTGTGTGTATTCCAGCAGATACTCCATATGGTTTCTATCAAGAATTTTTAAAGTGGAAATATTTTGAGGGGTTGTGCCTGATCTTTCTTCCACAAGATTTCTTAAAGATTTATTTTTCATGTGGGCATGTATTTCACGGATGACAAATTCCATATTCTCAATATTCTTATTTTCCAATTCTTTTTGAGTAATGTCTTCATAAATTGGATAGATATTCAAATCATAGGCTTTTGTTGGAGTTTGCAGTACATTTAAATGACTATAATAGTTTGCTGAATCGGTTAAAAATCCATCAATTCCCATATAAGTCAGTATGGGCATGAATGATATCTCTGTAAATGGAAAAATAAAATAGCTGCTTTTTTCAGCTTCTTTTTTTAAGGATACTATGACTTCAACAAGTTCTTTAGGATTTGTTAACAGTGAATCTCCGTTTGCTATAATGAATCCGTTGTATCCGAGTTTTTCTAACTTTTTCAGGCATTCGACCCTTAAATCAATATATTTTGATCCCTGAATAACTGCTATTTCGCATTCATCAGCATTTTCTTCAGCTAATCGTAATGTTTCTTTAACATTAAATTCTGCTATTTCACGGTCGACATTATGTGCGGAACCCTGACTGGGAGCGATTTTCACTTCATTTTTGGAAAATAAAGTTGGAGTTAGTTTATCTTCGATTTTTCCAATTCTGCCTGGACCATCATGAGATTTTATTTCAAATTTTTTTATCATTTCTTTCTTCCTTTTTTGTTATTATTTAATAATTAAATTTTTAGGTTTATATAAATTTTTCATTTAATGTAATCTTTTTGATTACACAAACTAAAATTTTAGTAAGCTTTATATATGTTTTTTTAAAGAATATTATTAAGGATTTGAGGAAATAGTCCAATGAAAATCCGAGGTGTGTTTTCAATGTCTATAATAAATCGTCTAAAAACCTTATTTAAAGGTGACAATGAAGAAAGTGACATCAATAATGATGTATCAAACACATCTGACGATGTCCAAGTTACATCTTCAAAAAAAATAGAAGTATCTATCTCTAAAAAGACAACAGTTGCAAGAGATAGTGCTCATGATTTAACTTTCAAAAAAGACATCGAACCTTTAGAAGATCCTGTTGAAGAAACTGTTGAAAAAGTTCCTGAAACTGTTGAGGATGCATCTGAAGAAATTGTGGAAGAAGTTAAAGCTGAAGAAATTCCTGCTGAAACTGAAGAAGTTGAAGAAGAAGTTTCTGTTGAAGCTGAAGCTGAAGAAGATGTCGAGGAAGTTGAAAAAGATTCAAAAAATAAAGATACAGAGAGAGATAAAATGACTTTATTGACTGATAAAGAATTATTAACTGATAGTAATCGTGATCCAGATTTCACTGCTGAATTTATTGACGCAGGAATTGAAACTGTTAAACACTGTTTCCAATGTGGTACCTGTAGTGGTAGTTGCCCATCTGGTAGAAGAACCCCATACAAAGTAAGACAAATCGTCAGAAAATGTTTACTCGGTTTAAAAGAAGAAGTTATCACTGATGATGCTTTATGGATGTGTACTACTTGTTACACTTGCCAAGAAAGATGTCTCAGAAGTGTTAAAATTGTAGAAATCATCAAAAAAGCACGTAACATCGCAGCTCACGCAGGTTACATGGCAAAACCTCACAAAATGACTGGAGTATTCGTAATCAACACTGGTCACGCTGTACCTATTAACGATGCTGCTAAAGCTTTAAGAACCAAAATTGGTCTTCCTGAAGTACCACCTACAACTCACGCTTATCCAGAAGCATTAGAAGAAGTACAAAAATTATGTAAAATTACCGCATTTGATGAATTAATCGGTTACGATGAAGCAACCGGCGGATTAAAAGAATAGATTTATGAGGAGAGTTATAATATGGAAATTGCATACTTCTTAGGTTGTATCATGAACAACCGTTATCCTGGTGTTGAAAAAGCTACCAGAAAATTATTTGAAGCTTTAGATATTGAATTAAAAGATATGGAAGGAGCATCTTGTTGTCCTGCTCCTGGTGTATTCGGTTCTTTTGATGAAGAAACCTGGGCTACTATTGCAGCTCGTAACTTAACTATTGCTGAAGACATGGGTGCAGACATCATGACCGAATGTAATGGATGTTTCGGTTCATTATTCGAATGTAACCACATGTTAAAAGAAAATGATGAAAAAAGAGAAAAAATCAACGCTAACTTAGCAGAAATCGGCAGAGAATTCAAAGGAACAACTAACGTAAAACACTTTGCTCAAATCTTAAGAGATGACGTTGGTTTTGAAAAATTAGCTTCATTAATCGAAAAACCATTAGACTTAAATGTTGCTGTACACTACGGTTGCCACTTCTTAAAACCTACTGAAGAAATAGGTATTGAAGATCAAGCTGAAAACCCATCTATCTTAGATGACCTCGTTGAAATCACTGGTGCTAAATCCGTTGATTACAAAGACAAAATGATGTGTTGTGGTGCAGGTGGAGGTTTAAGAGCAAGAGATTTAGATGTAACTACCAGTTTCACTAAAGAAAAACTCGACCACATGACTGAAGCAGGCGTAGATGCAATCGTAAACGTATGTCCTTTCTGTCACATGCAATTTGACCAAGGTCAAACTGAAGTTAACGAAAGATACGGAACCGATTTCGCATTACCAGTATTCCACTTAGCTCAATTATTCGGTTTAGCTATGGGATTATCTGCTGAAGAATTAACCTTCGATGCTCAAAAAATTGATGCAACTCCTGCAATTAAAAAAGCTTTAGGAGAAAACGCTAAATAAGTTTAAGGATTTTTAATCCTTATCTTTTTTTTATTTTTAGGCACTGAAAACACATTTCGGATAGTTATCTTTTGATAACTATTTTTTTTTATTGTAATTTTTTTTGTTTGAATATGTGCGAATAATTCGTAATCATGTTTATATACTAGTAATTAAATAATGTTAATATAATAAAATTGAGGTGTAATTATGTTTGTAGCAACATTAGATGGAATATTTAAATATAATGACCTTCCAGAAGAATATGAACCTTATGTTCAGTTTAAAGCAACCATTGAAAAAAGAGAAATTAAATCTAGTGATGAAATTGCAATTTTGAATATTGCAGGCACATCCACTCATCATGTATTATTTTTAGATTCATATACTAACGTTAGTGAAATCGAACAAGAATTAAAAGAAGCTGATGCTAAAATCAATCATACTACTTTAAAAATTATAGGTGGACATTTATGAGCTTACCCTCCGAACAAAATTGGTTAGTTCTAAATAAACTTATTACAGATTTGATAAAAAAAGGATATAAAGTTCCTGATGGAATTAACCCTGAGATGGGAATTATTAGGTCTTCAATTAGTTCATATAAAAAGGACCCTTCTCATCCAGATTTGATTAATGGTTTGGCAAAAGCGGAAATGTCTTTAAATAATATTCAATCAACTCTTATAACAATTGCAGAGGAAGAGGGTGATGAATATGTGGATTATTGGCTTGATTTATTAAAACAAGTAATGCAAGGTAAAAAGGTATTTGAATTTGCAGATTCACGATCAAAATTTTTGGTTAATGCCCCTCCGGGTTTAACTACCGGCAGAATTACCCTAAGAGTTCCTCTTGCTGAAGAAAGAGTACAGGAAATTGCGGAATGGAACGGTCTTATCATAGAATTTGATGATGATGTAACCGTCCAATTGCATGGTGATAAAGAAGACCTGAAGGTAGGCTTAAAGGAAATGGGTTCCTTCTTTTTAGAAGATTAATGGTGATTTTATGACAAAAATATTGGCAGTTAGTGATGTTCACGGTGAAGAAAACGAAAATTTATACAGTTATTTAAATAATCATGAAATTGATTTGGTTTTAATTTTGGGAGATATCACCGATTTCGGACCTCTCGAATTTGTAGAAACTTTTATCAATAAAGTGGCTGATTGTGGAGTGGATGTAATAGCAATTCCGGGTAATTGTGATCCTAATGGTATCTGCAATGCTATTAATGATGTTTCATTCTGTCTTCATAATAATATTATTGCTTATGGTGATGCTATATTATTTGGTTTTGGCGGATCTAATCCAACCCCATTTGATACTCCCGGAGAAATGGATGATGATAAAATCTACAGGCAAGTCTATGATTTATTAGCTAATTATGATTATGTTTACAATGCTGAGGTTCCTAAAGTGAAAATTTTAGTCACTCACGCTCCACCTTTCAATACTGAAGCTGATAGGGTTGAAAACGGTGAGCATGTTGGCAGTCCAGGAATTTTAAAATCAATACATGAGTTTGAACCGCAAATTAATTTATGTGGACATATTCATGAAGCCAAATCTCTTAGTAAAATTGGAAAAACTACTGATGTAGCTAATCCGGGAATGCTTAGAGATAATGGGGCCGTTCTAATTGATGTAAAAGATGGTTCTAATTATGATATTGATATTATCTCATTAAATGAGTAATTCTTTTTTTCTTTTTTTTCTTTTTTGTATAATTAATTTTTAAAATCAAATAAAAACTTTTATTTAATATTAATTTTAGATAGATATTTAGATATTTTTTTAAAGTGATTATCATGATTTGGGTTACTGGTGATGTTGACGGAAAACAGTATAAAGAACCATTTTCTAAGGGAATCATGTCTCGTTCACTTAATGTAGCGGATATTGGTATTGAAAGGGCACATGAGATTGCAAGTGATATTGAAAATTATATGATTGAGAATAATATTACTGAAATTTCTAATTCTGATTTGGCTGAAGTTGTTTTAAATTATTTAAAATCTCTTGATATCAACATTGCAACAAAATATGAAAATTGGAGATCATTAAGGACTTCAAGAAAGCCATTAATTATATTGATTGGTGGGGCATCAGGGGTTGGAACCTCCTCGATGGCATTTGAATTGGCAAATAGGTTAAGATTAAAAAATCTTATTAGTACTGACATGATTCGTGAAGTAATGCGTAAAATTGTTTCTAAAGAATTGAGTCCTGTTATTCATAAATCCAGCTTTGATGCTTTTGAAGCTATCAGAACACCCTCAATTAGAATCGATTCAGTTATTGAAGGATTTATCAGCCATGTTGATGTTGTAAATGTGGGTATTGAAGCCATTATTGAACGTTCTGTTAAAGAAGGAATCAGCACTATTATTGAAGGGGTTCATGTAGTTCCAGGGTTTATCCGGAAAGATTTGATTGAAAACAATAATATTATCATATTTACATTAACTGTTGATGATAAAGAAGCTCATAAACAAAGATTTTATTCAAGATGTAGGCAGCCATGGGTTAAGCGATCTCTTGAAAGGTATATGGATAATTTTGGAACAATTAGGAAAACTCAACGATTTTTAGTTGAACAGGCTAAAATTCATGATACTCGTATAATTAATAATGTGGATATTAATGAAACTATAGATATTATGGTTGAGGATATTCTTGAGAAATTTGGAGGTGTACATAATGTTGAACAAGAAAGTTAAGGACATCATGACTACTGATGTAATAACCACTACTTCAGATATTGATGTTGTATATGCATTTGAGAAATTAATGGAATATAAAATTAGTTCCCTTCCTG
>NZ_CAMJUE010000038.1 GCF_946408925.1 uncultured Methanobrevibacter sp. | reverse complement strand
CCGTATCAACGACACATAATCTTCTAATTTTCTTTCCCAATTTAAACACCTATTTTAAAATCATTCCAAATAATCTTTGAACAACTGGAAACCTATTTTCGACTAATGTAAGAATAGGAATTCTTAATTCACTCTGATAAAAAAATTTTTCCTTAACTTTTAGGTCATGTTTTTTAAGATAGACATTGATTAATCTCTCAGATAAATAACCTAATACTCTTTTATTTCCATCCTCATATTTTGAAAAGTCGTTCTGTTTTCTGTATTCTTCTAATATGGTATACATCCATTCAAAATAATCATCAAATATTTCTTTTTTGCAGATGTAGCTATTGTACCAATAGACTTCTTTTTCTTCTAATACCTGATCGTAACTTTCAAGGTATTCTGGTGTTTTTTCTTTAATGATTTTTCTAAGTATCTCATAATCTTCTACCGTTTGGCAAATATTTGAGTCCACATGTCCTTGATGGATTTCCTCGATATTTTTTTTACTTGTGTATCTTTTTTGAGGCATTATTATATCATAGTCCTTCAATATCTCTTCTATGTCTTTTCTTTCAATTTTTTTCATTGAAGGTAAATTTACAAAATAACGCCTATAATGACAAAATCCGATTATGTCTACATTTGAATTTTTCCAAGCCCAATATTCTCCTGTTAATTCAGCATAATAAGGATTTAATTCGGATATGTTGTCTCCAGTATCATCTCTTGTGTATCCGAAATCTTCATTTAATAATGCGCTACCATTCAATAATGGTTCATATAGATCACTTTCTTCATAATCAAATTTTTTATGTGTTAAGATGTAAATTTTCATACTTGACATAAAATAATCTCCAAATTATTTAGTAGTTATTTAAATGCATAATTCCTATTTCCTTAAAAGGGCTTCTGCTTGAATTACAAGGGTATGTATTAATTTTAAATCCTTGTTTTTTTAATATTTCAATAAGTGGTTTATAATCTTTTCCAGCGATTTTAGCATGATGCTCAAAAATTACCTCATTAAATATGCTTAAATCAGTTTGGGGAATAATTTCAAACTCGCACCCTTCACAATTCATTTTTAAAATGTCAGGTTTGATTTCATATTCATTTAAAATATCATCAATGGTTATGACGTCAATTTCATAGTTCACATCACCTGAGACATAATTTTTTAATGAATTTGCAGTGATGTCAATTTTTCCTTTTTTTGATCCAACAGCTTTGTTGATGAAGGTTATTTTATTAGATAATGAGGGATTTAAGGAAATATTTTCAAGAGCTATTTCATACAAATGTTTCACAGGTTCAAATGCAATGACGTCTGCGCCCTGATTTGCAAAATCCAGTGCACTGTCCGCTACATTTCCACCAATATCTATAACCTGTCTGTCTTGAAAATTTATCATGTTCCAGTCATCATCACTAAAGTATTCTTTGTTACATGCATTGTAACTGTAAGGATTATTCTCTTTGAATTCTGAATTTAAGAAGTTAACATATTTGATTTTATTTATGGTTATATATTCTTCATCATTATTTAAATCAGTAATATATTCAATTAATTCATCATATTTTTCTTTTGGAGTTAAAGGTAACAAATGCATTAATCTATCTAATATTTGAGCATTGCTAATGGTTAAAATATTTTCAGTCCCTTTAATTTTAACATCACATTTTTCGATTAAGCCAAATTTTAATTTTAATGGATTAATGGGGTTTTTCAGGTATTTAAAATATTCAATTAAATTTTTAATTTTTCTCATATGATCACATATTACCTTTTGCTTTTTTATTCTCCTCTTCAAGTCCCTTTAAAGCATTTTTATTTATAAATTTTCTAACAAGTGAAGATGGAATCATCTTTAAAAAAATTCTTCCAATTCTATTCCGCATTACCTTGTAGAATAATACATGCTCTTTTGGCAATTGTGCAGAATAATCAATTATTTCTTCACAATTTGCTAACTTGGCATATTTTTTAAATTCATTAGCATAAGGATGTTCTGGATTGTACCATGGCCTAAAGTATTCAGATCCGCAAAAATGTAAAAAGACAGGATGTTTTTGAGCTTCTTCAACAATTTCTTTTGAATAATATTCGGTTTCCATACAATTGAACTTCCTGGATAGGTCATAGTCAAATGTCTGGAAATGAATTTGGAGGTTGTATTTAGGATTAACAATTTTTATTTTGTCTTTAAAAACATTATTTATAACGCCCTGGTCATGTTGATAGTATCTGTGTTGATTTTTTACCATAAAATCAATAAATTTAACTTCAACTTCGTCTTCTCTCCATTTTTTGAGATTAATTAATAAAACTCCGGCATTAATATAAATATCTTCTTTTGAAAACCCATATGCTTTTTTCATTGTAGTATTGATGCAATCTAAGATTCCCGCACAATAATAATCATCAATATTTTCCTCCCAAAATCCCTTTAATGAGTCAACAATTAGGGCATCACAGTCAAGGTATAATATTTTATCAATATCCTTTGGAAGCAGATTTGTGATGAATAATCTTGCATATGTGGTTAATGAGGAGATATTCACGTTTCTTTCGATGGTCATTATATTGATGTCCAACTCATTGAGCGGTTTTGTCTTAATGAAATATGTAGAACAATCATATTTGGATAACAGTGTTTCAAGTTTATTTTTGTTGTTTTCCTTTATTCCATCATCTAAAATGAAAATATTGATTTTATCAAACTCATTCTGATTATTTTCAAAAAAGGATATGAGTGTGATTGACAAAAAGGGAACATAATTGTCATCTGATGCTAATAATAGGTTTATCATGTTATTCACTTATTCTAATCGTTTTAAATTTATGTATTTCCTATACATCTTTTTAATAAAAAGGTTATTATAAAATTTATTATACATTTTTCCAACTATGATTGCCGAATCAAATTTTCTTTTTAATATCAAGTTATTCAAAAAGGCGACTTCGGGTGTTTTGATATTGATTTCATCAGTTGTTTGTTCAAATTCATAAATCATTTCCAATAATTCTTTTTTACGAGATTTATCGACATCAAGGGTGACAAAAATTAAAAGTAGGCTTGAAAAATAATCACTAATGAAAACTTCATGATTTAAATCAATGTTTTCAATTAAAAAGTCATTGATTCTTTTTAATCCGTTGAAAAATGCTAAAAATAGCTTTTCAGTACTGTTGTGTATTGTTGAATCACCATATTCATTGTACATGTAGATGTAAGTATTTGGCAATATGCACATTTTTTTACAGACTGCCAGTGCCTGAAAATAGAAATCTCCATCTTCCGTAGGTCCGTCTTCAAAAAATATCAAATTATTATCTTGAATAAATTTATAATCAAATATCTTTCCCCAAGCTGCAATGAAACATCCGGTTGTTACCTTATCGAATGTTGATTGGTTTTTTGTTGGATTTATGATAATTTCATCTGATGAATTTTTGGAACATAAGTTATTTTTAATGGATCCATTATCTGAGTTAATATAATGGTTTGCAAGCACAAAATCAGCATTTGTATCAGTTATCTTATTATATAATATTTCAAATGCATTATCAACATAATAATCATCAATATCCAAGAATATCACATAATTGGAGTGCACATGTTTTAATCCTAAATTTCTAGGCCTTCCCGGATATCCTGATTTTTCAGAGTATTCTAAGCTCAAATCATAAAAATAACAATTATCATAGGTTGAAGCTAAATTTTCAGCTATTTTTGGACTTTCATCATTTGAACAATCATTGACCATTATTATTTCAATGTTTTCAAAGCCAATTGTCTGTTTTTTTAGAGTTTCAATAACATTTTCCAGATGTTTTCCGCCATTGTAAAAAGGAATAATTGTTGTGACTAAATACATTACTTCATAATTTCTTTTTGGTAACATATAATAATTTTTATTATAATTTAATTTTTAGTAATATTTTTATATGATAAATTTCATTAAAATATATTTAATCAAAAAATTTTAAGGATAGGTACAGGTATAATGCATGAAGTAATTATTTGCGAAAAACCAAGTTCAGCGGAAAAAATCGCTAAAGCACTTTCACCAAGTGCCAAAAAGAAAATGTACAATAAAAAAGTTAAGTATTGGGAACTTAAACGTGACCAAAAGGATATTACTGTTGTTTCAGGTGTTGGTCATTTGTATTCATTAGTCCCGGACAAGCAAAAATACAAGGTTTCATTTGACCTTCACTGGGTTCCGGCTCATGAAGCAAGCAAATCCAGTGCATTCACCAAAAACTACCTCAATGCAATCAAGAAATTCGGAAAAAACGCCGATTCATACATTCATGCATGCGATTATGATGTTGAAGGAACTCTAATCGGGTACAATGCACTCAAATATGCCTGCGGTGAAGATTCACTGAACAAGGCTTCAAGGATGAAGTTTTCAGCATTGACCAAAAAGGATATTATCGATGCCTATGAAAACAGAATCGATATTGATATGCACCAGGTTGACAACGGTATCGCAAGACATATACTAGATTACTACTTTGGAATGAACATATCAATTGCACTTTCTGATTCAGTTAAAAAAACCAAACACCGATTTTTAAAATTATCTGTTGGACGTGTGCAGACTCCTACTTTATCTATTTTAGTGGACCGGGAAAAGGAAATAAGGGAATTTGTACCTGAACCTTACTGGAACCTTAAAGCAATACTTGATTTTGAAGACATTGAAATAAAGCATGTTGAAGGTAACATTTTTGATAAAGAACGTGCTGAAGAGATATTCAACAAGTGCAACGGCAAGGATGCCACTGTTGATAAGATTACATTTACCAAATCCAAAACCAAGCCACCTGTACCGTTCAACTTAAGTGGTCTTCAGGCTGAAGCTTATAATGTATTCGGTTTTTCACCTAAAAGAACACAGATTGCAGCTCAAAACCTATACAGTGCAGGATACACATCATACCCACGTACCTCATCTCAAAAATTACCAGAAAGCTTAGGTTTTGAAAATATCTTCAAGCAACTGGCCAAAAACCATGAATACAATCCACATATTGATAAACTTCCAAGCAAACTCGTTCCTCACAACGGTAAAAAAGATGATCCTGCTCACCCTCCAATCCATCCAACAGGAATTTTACCTGATAAATTAAGCAAGGATGAGGAAAAAATCTACAAGCTAATCGTTTACAGATTCATTGCAGTATTTTTCGAATCAGCGGAATTCGAGTCCATGAGAACAACTCTGGACATTGAGGGTGAAAAGTTCAAGTTCAACAGAAGACGAGTCACCCATAAAGGATGGATGGAACACTATCCTTTCAAAAAAATTGACAACGAAAAATTCCCTGACGTCAAGGAAGGGGACATCATGAGCGTTAAGGAACTTATCAGTGAGGAAAAGGAAACCAAACCTCCTGCCCGTTACAATCAGGCATCTTTAATTAAAGAGTTAGAAAAGAAAAACCTTGGAACCAAGGCAACCCGTGCAGACATCGTTGACAAGTTATACGACAGAAAATATATCAACGGAACCAAAATCGAGGTCAATGAACTTGGTGAAAACCTCATCGACACCCTAAACACCTACTGTAAGAACTTAACATCAGAAAAGCTTACAAGAGACTTGGAAGAGCAACTTGAAGGAATCAATCAGGATAAGACTTCAAAGGAAAGTGTTGTTAAGGAAGGTGAAAAGGACGTTAAGGAAATCCTCACTGACATCGACAAAAACCAGAAAGGAATAGGCTCCAAACTATACGAAGCTTATCAGGCAAGCAATGTCGTCGGGACATGTCTCAACTGCGGAGGCAAATTAATAAAAAGATACTCTCCTAAAACCAAGTCATCGTTTGTGGGATGCTCCAACTATCCTGACTGTACAACAATATACTCAATTCCTAAAGGAACCAATTTCTTAAAAAAGACATGTGAAAACTGTGGATTACCAATAATATCATTCGGTAAACCTCGCCAAAGAGCATGCCTTGACCCGAACTGCGGTAAGGAGAAAACCAAACCACATGAGCCTGCTGAAGTTGGTGAGTGTCCTGAATGTGGAAAACAATTGCTTAAAAGATCAGGCCGCTATGGTGAATTTATCGGCTGCAGCGGTTTTCCAAAATGCCGTTTCACATGTTCTCTGGAAGAACTTCCACACAAATTAAAAAAATAATTTTTTTTTAATTTCTCTTTTTCTTTATAAATACATAATATTTTAATAATAGTAAATTTAAATATATAACCCAATAAAAATATTTTTTCACAAGGATGAAATTATTTTTATTTTTCTTATAATTTTGATTTAAATTAACTAAAAATTAGACAGAGGATTTTTAATGAATAGAGAAACATTATTTACAGTAGGTAAAGGAATTATTATAGTTTTAATTCTTTTAGCTGTTGTTTTTGCATTAAAAACTCCTGCGGCTGATTTAGGTTCTTTAGATGCAGACGGTAAAGCGTTATATACTGATGCATCAGGTCTACCTTACTTCAGTGAAATGGATTCATATTATAACTTCAGGTTGACCGATGATTATGTGGACCATGGCTATGCGGGAGATGAAATGATAAACGGCAGTGCATGGGATATGCACAGGTATGCTCCGGATGGGGAAATAGTTAATTACCAATTAGGAATTGCCTATGTGACTTCATGGCTGCATGATGCAGCACACAATTTCCTTGGATGGGACATGCCGCTTAAGGAAGTTGCATTCTGGGCAGGAGCAGTAATCTCAACATTATGCGTAATTCCAGCATTTATCTTTGCCAGAAGAGTAACTAACGATTATGGGGCAATAGTTGCAACATTAATAATTGCGCTTGCTCCGAACTACTTTGCGCACACATTCCCAGGATTTTTCGATACAGATATGTTTTATTACATATTCTCAATTCTGTTTGTATTCTTCTTTGTGGAGTCAATCAGAAGCGACAACTGGATATTCAAGATATTGTATGCATTAATTTCCGTAGCATCAATTGGAATATTTTCAATTCAATGGACAGGTTGGATCTTTTACGTTGCACTCATGGGAATGTTTGCAGTCGTATACTTGATTGTATCCTTCATATTCAATGTTGATGAAGACAGAGATGAATATCCTAATGTATTCCAATGGCTTATACACAACAAGGAATTCTTATCCATCGTTGCAATTGCGATAATCGCATTTGCAGGCCTTGCAGTATTCAGAGGAGTTAACGGAGTAATCGGAATATTCGGTAGTGTATTCAATCTGCTCAACTTGCAGTCAGCATCTGTTGTTGTAGGAGGATTCCCGAACGTACTTATTTCCGTTGCAGAGATGCAGATGCCTGCAATGCTCGGTGCCGGAATGAACTCCATGTTTTTAGCAAACACAAACGGATTTATAAACGGTATCGGTGGAATCATAGTATTCTTTGGTGCTCTAATCACATTATACATTCTTGTTTCAAGAGCATGGAAATTCAGAAAAATCAGACAGAAACCTGCTGATACAGGCAAAGCCGAAAAAGGTAAAAGACTGTCAGCTGCTGAAAAACTTGACAACAGCCGCAAATTCAAATTATCATTAACTGATTTGAAATTCGGCGGAGACAATGACATTCTTTCAAACAAAAGACTTACAGTATTATATGCAACACTCTTTGTTGTATGGGTAGTTGTAACCGCTCTTGCAGTATCCAGAGGTTCAAGGTTCATTACCACCATCGTACTTCCATTTGCTTTCCTTGCAGGTATATTTGTAAGCTATGCAATGGATTATATCAAAAACAGACTGAACAACGATAAAATCCTTACTGTTGCAGTACTGTTCTGCGGATTTTTGGTTGCAGTGCCTCTTGCAACATTAAGCACAACCTACGGTATACTTGCATTTGTTGTAATCGCAGCACTGGGACTTCTTGCAATTTATGCTCTTAAGGACAACAAGGCCGATAAAAATCACGTGCCTCTCAAAAAGCATATTTTAATCATAGCACTTGTATTTGCACTTATCACTCCAAGTGTTGTAGGTGCCTATCAGACTTCATCCAATGTTGTTCCGGGTACCAACGACTACATGTGGAATGCTATGGAGTGGATTGACCAGACACAACCTGAAGATACAGTTATCACATCATGGTGGGACTTCGGTTACCTCTTCGAGGTTGCCGCTGACAGGCAGGTAACATTCGACGGAGGTTCCCAGACAGGGGAAAGAGCCTTCTGGCTGGGTCAGGCCATGACAACAGATAATCTGGAACTTTCAGCAGGAATATTCAGAATGCTGGACTCAACCGGTACCAAAGCAGACGAGTACCTGATAAACATTACAGATTCTCCGGGTAAAGCAACAAGCATTATCATTGACCTTCTTCCAAGAACAGCAAGTGATGCTCAAAAGGTCGCACAATCCAAATACGGCCTAACAGCAGATCAGGCCAAAGAGCTTATACAGTACACTCACCCTAAAAACCCTAGACCTGTAATCTTTGTGGCATCTTCAGATATGCTTACAAAAGCGGGCTGGTGGACATTCTTCGGTGCATGGAACTTCGACAACCAGACTTCCGAAAACTACAACTACTACGTGCCGTTCACATCAGCGCAGGTAGGTGCCGGAAACTCAGGCAAGGTTGAACTCCTGGAAGATCAGGGTATGACTGTAAACGCAGTGATTGAGCGAGGAACAGGCAACAACACAACCAGTGCCCATATCGAGTCAGTATACACCGAGTCAGGCGAGCCTATCAAGGTCAACGGTTCAGACTACAATCCGTTGAAGGCATCCAGACAGATCATCATTGAGGACGGATACATCATGAAAAACGAATCCATCAAGGGTGCGGACGACGGTAACTACACACTCTTTGTAATGGGGCAGGGCGGTGACTACACTCCGATTTTAATCGATAAGAAACTTGAAAACTCAATGTTTACCAAGTTATACCTTTTAGGTGGAGCTAACCAGAACATATTCGAGCCTGTACACTCTGAAAACGGTGTGATGCTGTTTAACGTAAACTTTAACAACACCAAAGCGGGTATCTAAGCATACCCTCACTTTTTCTTTTTTTCATATAATGCCATATTCAATTTTTTTTAGGAGTCATCATGCTATTCCTGCGCTTTTGCGTTTTAATTGCAGGGCTTAAAACTCAAGAGACACATTGGATTAATCACTCTTAAAAGAATATTCTTTATGCCATCAGGTATTTTTTACTTAATTTCAAAATAAACTTCCATTAAATAAAAGTAACTGTTACGGATTTTAGTGTTTGTTAATTTTTAATCAATTTAATCATCGATTGCTTGCAGTAAATGAAAGAAAAATCCGGAGGGAATGTCGCAGGTTCAAATCCATTTTTCTTAAAAGGCTCCAATTTTTCAAACTAAATACAATATTTGATTTTGGACAGTATATTTCATCTTAAAATCAATATTATAGTCATTGAATATTTTTAAACTCGTTATATGGTGAATAGACTTATATAATTTGAGAAATATAGCATTATATTCGAACGCAATCCCAAGACCTGAGGTGATATTATAATTTTTTCTAATATTGCCGTGATCGGATTCAAAATCATTAATTTGATGAAATCTACTGGCAGTTATAAATTTATATGGAGGATCTTTATGGCATATCCAAAAGAATTTTGGGCCAGAATGGTCGCATACCTCATATTATTGGCAGGTTTGCAGCTGTTTTGCATAATGGTTACAACTAAACTGTTATGATGCTATAATTTTTCCTCCTAAAAATTGCGGGATTACCAAAAATTGCAGGCAAATTACATTAATGGCTTTGTCGAGCTGTTATGGATTCTGTTTAGCTTGCAAGTACACATCCTGCAATTTTTTTTAAAAAATCAAAAAATTTATATATCATTTAATTTATAATTTCAAGTAGTGTTTGAAAAATTCTTTTTGAATTTTTTTATTTACACATTTCGTATAAATTTATAACTTTTTCAATGCCTAATCGGCATGTTGCAGGATTTTTTCTGCAATATAGGTGTTGAGCGATTATTGGATCTCTGCCATTGGTGGAGGGTCCTGTTTATAATCGTTAGTTTTTTTTTGATTTTTGTTTATTGTATTGTATTAATATGTAAGGGCTTTTTTCATGGTTATTTTTATTGCATGCTTTTAAATCATAAAATATATCTATATATATCATTTAATTCTTAATTATAATAGAGTTTAAAAAATTCTTTTTTGGGATTTTTTTAATTCAATTGATTTGATAAATATTTTCAATGCCTAATCGGTGTGTTGCGGGATTTTTTCTGCAATATGGGTGTTGAGCGATTATGAGTCTCTCTTAGCGGAGATTCCATTCATAATCGTGTGCTGTTTTTGCTTGATGATTTTTCAAAAAATTTTTAAAACAATATTCATAAAACTATTATCATGCATTTGAAAGGATTTACTTTTTGGATGCTGGAGAAAAATCATGAAACTCAATAGGATTTTACTTTTTGGCGTAGTTTTACTGGCATTTTTAATGATCGCTTCTGCAAGCGCATCTGATGATGCCGGGGATAACTTAGCCTCTGAAAACCTAAAATTGGAATCTGGAGATACCATTTTAACCGATAAGGATGCGGAACTGGTTGTAAAAAATGTTTCACCAAAAAAGACAACTCCAATCAAATCAAAAGTCAGATTCTCAAATGATGTCAGCAAATACAAGCAAAACAAGTACTTTAAAATCAAAATCACCAACAAAAAAACCAAAAAACCTATAAAAAATCTTAAATTCAAGTTCAAGATACAGCTGTCCAAGAAAAAATACAGGACCTATACTCTTAAAACCAACTCCAAGGGAATCGCCAAATACAGCCTCAAGAATCTGAAACCCGGTGTTCACAGAGTCACAATATCATCAAAAACACATGAATTTGATGATCAGTTGGATTTTATAGACATCTGGAAAGTCAAAAAGACAGTCACACTGAAGATGAACAGCAAAAAAAAGGTTGAGGGCGAATGGATGTTTGCCGAATACGAAACCCGTAACGGCGCCCAATTTCCAAGGGGGGCATTTATCTGGGGCGATATCAGTGATGAAAGCCCCGGATATATTGCTTTAAAGGCAAAATTCTTCTTTAAAAACAAGAAAACCGGCAAGATTATAACAAAAACCGCCAAATATCCGAATTTGCATGTAAAATTGGTTAAGGGATACACTCCAATCAAAACCGAAGTGGTCTACGGGACCTTAAGATAATTGTAGGGCCGCCTTCCGGCGGTTCCTTAATATTTTTCAACCATCTGACAGCGCATGTTTCTATACAAAGACATGTTAAAAATCTTATTTTCTTAATTTAATGTATATATTCGATTTATCCCCGATTTTAGAAGTCGAGGTATTCTCGTATTCTTAAGATAAATGTAATTATTATTGTATGAGGTAATTAAGTAGTGTTTTTTTCATTAAACGTTCGGAATGTTGATTTGAAGATAGTTAAACGTTAAATTTTCATATCTTAATTTTTTAAGTTTTAGCTTATATTTTTACACATGAAGTATAACTTTTTTTAGTTTATTTTTTAAAAATAAAGAATATTTTAGTTTAATTTTTAATTTAACATTTTTTTAAGCATTTTATAATAATCAATCATTGGATGTTGACTAGTCGGCTGTGTTTGTGTGTTTTCATTATTTCATATGAATGGAATAATTTCCCCTTAAAAGCATTTTTCACTAAAACTTTTTTATATTATAAAAAACTTAAATATTAATTACTAATTTTAATGGAGTTCATACTAGTATGGGTATTGAAGAAAAGATTAAGGATATCGAGGAAGAGATTCAAAAGACACCTTACAACAAGGCAACTTCTCACCACATCGGTAAACTGAAGGCCAAACTATCCAAACTTAAGGAAGAGTCATTGCAACGCAGCAGCGGAGGGTCCAAAGGACAGGGATTCCACGTCAAAAAGTCAGGAGATGCCACTGTGGTTCTGGTCGGTTTTCCGTCTGTGGGAAAATCAACATTGCTGAATAACATTACCAATGCTGAAAGTAAGGTTGGAGCCTATCAGTTCACAACCCTTGACATTGTTCCCGGTGTAATGGAGCACAAAAATGCCAAAATTCAGGTTTTTGACATTCCGGGAATCATCACCGGCGCAAGCTCAGGTAAGGGAAGAGGTAAGGAGATTCTTTCAGTGGCCCGTACTGCAGATTTGATTTTGATAGTTCTCGACACATTCAACCCTCAGCACCTGGATGTCATCATAAAAGAGCTTAGGGCAATCGGTATAAGGCCGAACGAACAGCCTCCTGATGTTACAGTCAAAAGGAAAAAGCTGGGCGGTGTAAAAGTGTCAAGCACCTGCAAGCTCACATATCTTGACGAGAAAACCATTAGGTCAATTCTCAACGAATACGGCTACATCAATGCGGATGTGCTTTTCCGTGACGATGTCACAATGGACCAGTTCATTGATGTTCTCGACAGAAACAAGTCCTATGTTCCGATGCTGATTTTACTTAACAAGGTGGATCTGGTTGATGACGCATACATTGAGGAGCTTAAAAAATACATTCCCGATTTCATCCCGATTTCAGCCGACAAGAACACCAACATCGATGAGCTGAAGGACATTATATTCGATAACCTTGACCTGGTGAGGGTTTACCTTAAACCGCAGGGACGAAAGGCCGATATGGAGGATCCGCTGGTCATCAAAAAAGGTTCAACCGTAATCGATGCCTGCGGAAAGCTTCACAGGGAATTTGTCAAGAACTTCCGCCATGCAAAGGTATGGGGAACCTCAGTTAAGTTTCCGGGCCAGAAGGTAGGTCCCGACCATGTGCTTGAGGATGAGGATGTACTTAGAGTGATTCTGAAAAAATGACTGCTGTTTTCATAACCGGCACCCCGTGCACCGGTAAAACAACAATTGTCTCCAGATTGAATGGGCGTGTGATTAAAATCAATGATCTTGCAAGAAGTCATGGTTTCATCATGGGTGTTGATGAGCAAAAGGGCTATGACATAATAGACATTGAAAAATTATCATCACATGTATGTCAACTCATTAAAGATTGCGATGAAGTTCTGATTTTTGAGGGACACGTCACACACCTTCTTGACGGGGCCGACAAGGTGATAGTCTTAAGGGCCAGTCCCGACATTTTAAAAAAAAGACTTGAGGCAAGGGGATATTCCGCATCAAAAATCCGTGAAAACCTTGAAGCCGAAGCCCTGGGGGTATGTTCGGCCGAAGCCATTGAAAAACATGATGAGGTATATGAACTTGACGTAAGCGACCTAACAGTTGATGAGGCCGCAGAATTGGTCGGTGAGATTATCGAAAACGGAGGAGACTATCCCGTCGGCAGTGTGGACTATATGGAATGGCTTTTGAACAATCCCTAATTGCATGCTTTGAATTCAATGATTTCCAGATGGGATGTGTCCATATTAGAAAGTATTTCAATCATTTTCACATCATTTGAAACAAATACTAAATCTTCATGTTTCAATCCGCAGTCGTGTGCATCAACTATTACCTTGCAGTCAGGCGAGTGAATGCCATTGTCGTACAGCTCACGTGCATAGTCGTAATATTTCAGATAGTTGTCCAACCCGCAGTCATGCAATATCAGAATATTTTTCAAATTCATATCTCGTTTTGAGGGAATTTGTAGGATGTTTCTAGCGAAATTTTGAAATTTAATGTAGATGTCTGTAGAAATTCCTTCAATTAATTCATTTCTTTTCCAAAATGTTTCGAGTATTTTTATTTTTTTAATATTGTCTAATTTACAATGAGATGTTCTTTTTTTGATGAAATTTTCAAAGATGAAATAATTTGAAAAGTCTTTATCATTATTTTTGAATTTTTTTAACTTCATTTAAAAAAATCTCAATATCATCAATTATTCCATTAACTGTTTTTATATATTCATTTTTTATCAGATTTGACCAGTATATGGGTTCGGTCGTTTCTTTAAAAAAATTCACTGACTGTTGATGCCATTTGTCAAAGGGAATAGTATATCCAATTGTTATATTTGTATCGACAAAATAATTCATCAAATCACTCCTTTAACTCTTTTAGAAATTCATATAACTCATTTTCACCATATTCGCCACTAGACTGGTAAATTTCTTGGTAGAATACGGATCTATATTCATGATATCTTTTTTTGAAATAGTTTTGATGGTCTGTGAATTCTTTTTGATTAAATTCGGATTCGCCTTTATAAAACTTTGTATTTGTTTTAAATATTTCGATAAAAAAATTCAATAATTCCAATGCAAAGTTGCAGTGTCCAAAATCAGGATTGTTTGAGTTTTCATAAACTATATAAAGAATTTTGTCTTCAATTGAAAGAAAATATCTGCGTTCCATCCATAATTCCAATTCTTCAAGTTTTGAAGTAATCTCATCAAATTCCTTTTCCAATTCAGCATAAAAACTTAAATCTGGTTTTGTCTTTAATTTAACAAATGATTCAAGTTTTTTAACTCCTTTTTTTATAATTTCTTTTATTGTAGTGATGATATTTTCATCGTAGTCAATGGTAATGTTTTTTTCAATATTGCTGTTCATATTGGCACCTCAAAATTCTTGGTTGGGTACTACTTTGAATCTCATCATATATAAATATTTTCCAAAATAAAGGTTTAAACAAGCTTTATTTTAAAATTGAAGTCGTTGTGTAAAATTGTTATCAATTTGTAAAATTGCTCTCACTTGAAACTCCTATATATACTTTGTGCCATCCCCATGTTTTTGCTTGGCTTCGATTCAACTTTCACAATCAAATTAGAGGATTATATATTAGTTATATGTCTGGTTTTGCAATCATTTGCTTTGTGCGACTTAAATATCTCCGATTTCAAACAATCAAGCAGTGTTTTGGAAATTGAATATTTCCCAAACGAGGTGAAAAATATGTCTGATGAAAAAATCCAAATCAACAATCCCTCATTGGAGGGTGTCAGGTGCCCGAAATGCGGAAGCAAAAACTATGTAATTGGAGAAACCCGATCTGCGGCTGCAAGTGTTGGAAAACAGCTGCTTTTTGGCGGTGTGGGAAACATGATGGCAAGTTCAGGAAGCAAGGACGATTTTGAAATCATGCCGGTCAGGTTTATCTGCAGGGACTGCAAGGAAAAGTTTGAGGCGCTGGCTGAAGATGCGGGAAGACCAGCTTCTTGAAAAACCATGCAAAATCACATTCAAAAGACTTTCAAGTTTAATAGGTGCTGCCATCAGATATCAGGTCTTTTTAAAGGGACTTAAATTCGGAACGGTAAAAAGGGTTCTGAAATAACATTCAATACATTCACACGGTCAAATGTAATATTCGTAACCGACCCTCACGGCATCGCATTCAATGACGTCTATGAATTCACGGCCGAAAGCGGCGGTGAGGAGTATGTCAAATTCAAAAGGAAATTCAAAAGATGAATTCCTTGGAGGCGAATGAATGGAGGGAATCTGGCTTATAATTGCCATTGCTTTTCTAATTCCAATATCCTATGTAATATATGTTTTAAAGGAATCATTTCACAATTCAGATGATTGCAACACTGTCAATCCCAATTTCAAAAGGAAATTTGAGGATGAGTGATTCCGCTTATTTTTTTTAAGGCATTATATGTTTAAAATGGCATGTGATTTTCGCTTGTACATTTTCATGTACAGGCAGGTTTTCCATCTCCATCAATCGGGAAACACGCTCTGACAATGAGGATTATTTTTAAGACAAAAAGTTTTTTTTCCTTTTTAAATGAATTTAATTTTACCAAATTGCCTCAATTTTTCCTGATTAAATCAATATTGCATTTATAATTGTGGATTTCATAAATATGTGTATGTGTTTTTGCACACTTCAAAAAACTATATATTGAATATGGTACAAATCATAATATGACTTTCACTGGCTGGTTTAAGTTCAAAAACAAAGCAAAACAGTTAAATCTTTATAGTAATTATTATATAATTAAACTTGTATGGGTGATACTATTTCCAGGATAAGTTTAGACATCGATGGGACATTGCTTGAAGATTTGGCAGAGCTTGCATTGAAAACAGATTCCGATTGCAGGGATTTGATTTATGGATTCATCGAAGATGGATTGAATAATCGAAAAGGAGTTGATAACATGTTGATGGTAGGTTTAAATGAGAATGTTGTGGAAAAGGTTAATATTAAATGTAAACTGTCCAATAAAACCCCTGATGAAGTTGTAAATGATGTTTTATGGGAACAATTATGCAAGATTGAAGATGTTTCTGAGGATTTTGATGGAGATAAACTTTGGAACATGCTTGACCATGATAAACCTGAGGGTGATGATATCCTAGATAGAATCACCGATATGTTTGATTGAATACGTTGAACACCACGGAGGTTTAATAATGATTTTTTTAGACTCATCATATATTAAAGGATTAATTCTTAAAAATGATGATTACAACCATCTATCTAAAAGAATTAAACCATATTTGAAACATGAAACAAAAGTAATTAATTCAACGGTCATGGCTGAAGTTTTAAATTCCATTAAACAAAATAATTATGATAATGATGTATCTGAATTATTTGCCTGTTTGAAAACTTTGGATATTTTTGATTTTCTTGCATGGGATGATTATGAAGCATCTTTAGGTTGGTTTAATTATTTTGACAAAAGCATTAATTTTTCCGATTGCACAATCATTAATTCTATGATTAAGCACAAAATTCAAAGAATCGTTTCTTTTGATTCTGATTTTGATAAGATTAAGGGTTTTGAAAGGATTCATTAGGAATTCTTTTTTTCTTCAATTTTTTCCAATCACAAAAAACACCCTAAAATTCACAACCTTTATAAATACCAATAAACATATTTATTCTTAATATTCATATTAACCTAAGGTTATCTTAACTATGGTTTTTGTTTTAATTTGCGCAAATCATTTTAATTCAATTTTGAATATTATATCCTACATTTTAAGGGAGGATATTTTTGAGTAGAGGAAAACGACCAAAATGGATGATTGACATTGCGATTGAAAGAATGAACATTCTTTTTAACCGTGCAGAGATGGAATTCATCACCCATCCTGAACGCTCAAATCGCTATGTGGAGCTGGCGCTTAAATTATCCACCAAATACAATACGCCTGTACCTGAAGAATGGTCAAGAAGGTATTGTAAGAGTTGCAAGTCCTTTCTCAAGCCTGGTCACAATTGCACCGTCCGGCTGGTTAACTCAGAGGTTAACATTTTTTGTGGTGAATGTGGTCATGCAATGAAAATTCCCTATCACAGGGAAAAGAAGTTAAAAAGGAGAGCCAAATATGATTCAAAACAAAAAAGAATTAATGAATAGAGCTCTTAATGCGATGACAATTAACATTGGCAAAGCGGGCATAAACGATAATGTGATTGAAGAAATCAAACGTCAGCTTAAGGCCAATGAAATCGTTAAACTTAAATTTGCAAAAAATATCGCTCGCGATAAAGATGCTTACATCGACGAAATCGTCTCCAAGACCCGGGCAAAGCTCGTGGACGTGAGAGGACACGTTGCTGTAATCTACAAGAAAAAGCCTTAAACATTATAAATTTAGAGTTACAGGCCCTATTTTTTTAGGTCTTAAATTTACAGTGGATTAAGAGGACAATTATTTAATAAAATATTGGAGAATTAATATGACTACTGTATTTGATGTACCTGCAGATTTATTAATTGAAAAAGTCGCAGAAGAATTTAAAAATAACGATAAAATAGAATCTCCTGTATGGTCCAATTTTGTTAGAACTGGTGTTCACAAAGAAAGAAAACCGGAAAACCCTGACTGGTGGTTTATAAGAGCTGCTTCCATTATCAGAAGAGTTTACATTGACGGACCTGTTGGTGTTTCAAGTTTAAGAACTTTCTACGGTGGCAAAAAAGACCGTGGCGTACGCCCTGAAAAATTCATGAAAGGAAGCGGATCTATCATCAGAACTGCACTCCACCAACTTGAAGACGCAGGATATGTGGAAAAAGTAGAAGGCGGAAGAGTTGTCACTCCTCAAGGAAGATCATTTTTAGATAAAATTTCCGGAGAAATAATTAAAGACATTCCTGAACTTGAAAAATATTAATTAAATTTATTTGGGAGAGTTTGATATGAGCGATTTAGATGAAATTCGTCAAAGAAGAATGGCTGAATTGCAGGCTCAACAGGCTGCTGCGCAAAACCAGGCACAACAACAGGCCATGGCACAGGCTCAACAGCAAGAGGCTCAAGCACAATTCGAAGCTCAGAAAAAACAAATCTTAGGCCAGATTATGACTCCTGAAGCTCGCCAAAGATTGGCAAATCTCAAACTGACCAAACCAGAAATGGTCAATCAGATTGAACTTCAGCTCATACAGTCCGCACAGGCTGGAAGCCTAAGGGGAAAAGTAACTGATGACCAGCTTAAGGTCCTTTTAAGACAGATTGCAGGTCAGAAAAGAGAAATCAAGATTACAAGGAAATAATATCGATGAAAGCGGCTGTATTATATAGCGGAGGCAAGGACTCATCCTTTGTGGCGGTAATGCTTAAAAGACTGGGTCTTGATGTTGAACTCTACACTGCAAACTTCGGAGTGTACGATTCATTCATTCCGGCATCAAAATCCGCTGAAGCTCTGGGATTCAACCACAACGTATTGAGGATGGATAAGGACATCCTGAAAGTGACATGTGAAAGGATTCTTGAGGACGGATTTCCAAACGAAGGAATAAAATACATTCATGCCCAAACTGTAGAAACACTCGCAGAAACTCATGATATTATTGCAGACGGGACAAGACGTGATGACAGAACCCCAAAACTCAACATCAATCAGATCAAAAGCCTTGAAGACAGAAAACAGGTTCAATACATTAACCTGGACAGTTTCGGTCACAGGTCAGTGAAGCTGATTACTGAAAATCTCTTTGAAATCTCAAAGGAAAGGTCCAACAGGGACAACAGTTCTGATTTTGAGGTTGAAATAAGGACAATGATTGATGAGATGGGAGGAAATTCACTTGACATATTCCCTGAACATTATCAAACTCGTGTTATCGGATATAAAAAATAATTATTATTACAGGTGAGAAAATGAGTAGAAATAAACCATTAGCTAAAAAATTAAGAATGGCAAAAGCAAACAAACAAAATAGGAGAATTCCAATCTGGGCTTATGCTAAAACTAACCGTAAACTTAGATACAGACCTAAACCTAGACATTGGAGAAGAAACAGTCTTAAATTATAAATGAGGGGTTAAAATGGAAAGAGTTTACACAATTCCACTTAGAAATGTAAAAGAAGTCAAAAGGACTATCAGAGCTCCTAGAGCAATTAGGGAGATTAAAATTTTCTTAACCAAACACATGAAAGCTAGTGATGTTAAAATTGACGAATCTATTAATCATGCTATTTGGGAAAGAGGTATTCAAAAAATACCTTCAAAAATCACTGTAAAAGCAGTTAAAGATGATGATGGTGTTGTAAAAGCTACTTTAGCAGAAT
>NZ_CAMJUE010000037.1 GCF_946408925.1 uncultured Methanobrevibacter sp. | reverse complement strand
GTTCTGTGGCTTTGACCATATTGAATTGTGAGTTGAACTTGTAGATTGCATTTTGAGGATTCTTGTTGGTTCGTATTAGTTCAAAATTAAAATACACTGCATTGTCGCTGACGTAGGCTTCAGGCCTGTAGACTGATGTGGTGTTTGTGAATTTGAACTCATAGACTATCCTGTGTTTTCCCAAGTCCAATGGCGCTTCTTCACCGTCAACTATACGGCTGGTTGGAATGTCTGCATGAGAATCGGTTGTATTTTCATATTCTCCGTTGATTTGTGAGGGTTGCCTGTCGATTAAAACATTCAGGCTCCATGCTTCATTCACTTTGACTTCAACAGGAATGTAACTGTTCTGTTCAACTTCCAACACACCCTCGTCATCGTCAACATCCCCAGTGTATAGTGTATCTTTCAATATATTGTCTGCAGTGGCGTTTAAATCATCCTGTGCACTGACAGAACCTAACATTAAAAAGAACAACAAGATCAACAACAATTTTTTCATAATAATATTAAATTTATCTTTAATAACTATTAAAGTTAATGTGGATAAAATCATTTTGCAAATGGTTGTTAAATATGTATTAAGAGGATCCATTTGGATGGTTAAAAAAAATAAGTAAAAAAATAAGTGGATATTATTCCTACTTATTTTTTAATGGTTATTTTCACTTTTTTGCTAACTGCCTGGTAGTATTTGTTACCGGAGAATTTAACGGTGGCTTTATATTTGCCTTTTTTGGTTAATTTCTTGAGCTTGAAGGTTGCTTTACCTTTATTGTTGGTTTTAGCCTTGAATGTTTTCTTACCGACTTTAATGGTAACTTTCACTTTCTTCAATGCCTTGCCCTTATCGGTTTTCAATATTATAGTGTATTTTTTGCTTTTCTTTTTAGCTTTGAAGGTTTTCTTTTTAGCAGTTATTTTAGGTTTGGCCTTGTTTACAGTGACTTTAACAGTGCCGGTTGATGCAAGGTAATTGCTGTCGCCGGCGAACTTGAATGCTGCATCGTATTTCTTAGGAGCCAATTTAGTGCCGATAGCAAGAACAGCCTGGCCTTTATCATTGGTCTTAACGGTTTTGGAAGCACCATTGAAAGTGATGACAACATCTTTTCCAGCTAAAGGATTGCCGTCAGCATCCTTTAATGTAACTACAATGTTTTTGGAAGTTGCAAAGGTTGTTGTTACTGTCTGTGCAGTAACGCCTGTTGCCACTTTAGGATTTACAGCAAAAGTAGTGTTTTTAGTGCTTTCATTGAAAAATGCATTAGCCTTAAAGACTGCAGTGGCATTATAGGTGCCGGCAGCCAAACCGGTAACAGGTAAAGATCCCTTACCTTTAGTTACACTTACAGTATAATTATTGGCACCGATTTTTACTAAAACATCTCCTGTGAATGTTTCATTGGTTGAGATGACAATGTTAGCAGCTGCGCCTTCGGTAATGTTTGCGATGCTGATTGTTAATGATGGGTCAATGTTTTCCACCACATCAACAGTTACAGTTCCATTGGCCACATCATAACGGTTACCCTCATCAACAATATATATTTTGATTGAATGGGTTCCATCTGCAAGTTCTCCAAGCTGATTGAATTTGATATATGTTTCAGGTTCCATCACATCTTCAATTTCTAAAACAGGGAATTTAATAGTGTTTCCATCAATTTCAACATAAATATCCTTTTCACATGGAAGTTTCGCAAATGTGATTACAGTATCATTTACATCTTTTACTGATTCCGTGATTGATGTGCCATAATCTTTGGAATCAAATGGCTTGATTGAAGTAATACCTCGAACTTGAACGGAAGCTTCATTACCCTCGGTATATCTTACAATAATATTATATCTTCCGTTTAAATTGTCAGATGCATTTGAATGAATTACATAAGAATCTTCAAAACGCTCTAAATCAGTAATGTTACATTGCATAGTTTTAACAACTCTATCATAATAATTAGTTATGATTAAAGTAATTGTACCATTAGTTTTTGTAAAAATAACTTCATCAGGACTGTGTAATGTTAAATAAACATATATGTCCTCGAATGTTGTGTAGATTGTTCTTTCATCGAGAATATCAATATCAATATTAGGCAGTATATTAATATTACCGGAGAATACTTTGTCTTTATATACAACTTCCACATAAAGGTCAGTAGAAGCTGGAAGCTTCATTTTTAATTCCCGAGAACCGATGAGATAAGTTTCATTTTCAAATCTGGTTTCATTAAGTTTGATTGTAATCGGGTCCAAACCACGAATTTTTATCACTACGGTATCATTTTTACTAGCATTTGAACTGATTGCAATGAAATATTCATCCCCATCCTGCACCATAGAAAGCGGATTAATAGTTATGGTTACATTTTTCTCGGTTAAAGACTGAAGATCGCGCAATTTTAAAGTTTCAGGATACCTCTTATTATATTCATAGATGATTTCCCCATTATCCTTTACAAAAGAATCCCTAATTAGATATTTGCCTGCTTTCGTAATGTTTAAATCACCCGCCTTGACAATGAATATGTTATATTTCTCATCACTATAATCAGGTGTTAAACCAACAGTACTCTTTTCAAATACTGGAGTTTCATTATCATTAAGACGAATGACCATTTTACCGGTAATGCCCTTTCTCACATAGAAGGTCAGCAAATCATTGTCTTGCCATCCTTCATCCATAAGGATTTCCAAATCGACATAGTCCACATCAACATAATAATTGCTATTGTCCTTAAATGAAATAATGCCATCTGAACCTATATTGAATAACATTGGCCTATAATCTTCCACAATATTTTCTTTATCGTTTTCCACAAGCATGAAAATTATCTCATTATCACAAATAACTTCCCCTTCAACCAACTCCAGGAATGTGCCATCCTCATCATTATCCTTAAGGAACTTGTTTATATCATTAAAATTAAAGCCTAAACGGTAATACCTATTACCGTTTACATCATCAAGTCTCCAAGGTCTGCTAGAAGTCCTTAGATTCTCCCTAAATATCTCAAATTCACCACCGAGATCATCAATCGCCCTTATTATGAAAGTCCCATCCTTTGAATCAACGTAAACATATGCGAAATTTTCATAAGGCTTACTGATGTTTGCGCTGTTGACTTCAATATGGCCTATAATATTAGTCATTTCACTGGCTTTAATTTCAGTCAATACCATATGTGAACCATATTCGGTAACTTTAAAATATCGTGAAAAAGCATCATCCAGTTCAAGTTTTCCATTCACATATTCATAGAACTTGAAAGCAATTTTATCGCCAAGGTGAATCCTTTTATCACTAATATCACTGACCCGTATATCCTCCAATAAACATTCATAGTCATAATCATATGAATCGTCATTAATTTCTATATTTACAATCAATTCCTCACCATTATACATTCTGAACTGACCATTAGTATAATCCGGCAGGAATATCCATGCAAATTCTTCATTGGGCTTGTCAAGGTTTATCCTTTTATCATCATCTACATCAATGTAAAAGTCACCATCAACATACTTTGTACTGAGTTTATCATCCTCGACAATGCCACCATCATCCTCAGTGACTGCTTCACTATCAGAAGCTACTTCATCAGTGCATTCTACACTATCTAATGTGGCTTCATCAGTGACTGTCATGTTATCTGATGCAATTTCATCAGCTGCACTCACAGCACCTATTGCTAAAAACGCCGATAACAGGAATGTTATCAACAATATCTTTCTTATCCTCATCTTTTTAACAGCCCTAAAATTTCTTATTCCAAACATGGGTTCCTCAACTTATGGAAAAAAATGGAGGATTTAGCGTTTTTAACTGTCATTACTTGTAATGGACTTCTTTGATAATGTATTGTCAAGTCTGGAAGTTCAACAATTAAGTGGTTAAATTGATATTTTATTGTAGTTTAATCAGATTTAACTTATTGTCATTAATTATTTTTAGATTATATCATATTTAAATTGAACTAAAAAAAAGGTTGAAATGCAGTGTTTTTCAGGGTTTCCGATAATTCAATCAGAATCATCGAATTATTTTTTAACGCATCATATCTAATTATTACTCCGACATATGGATTCCAGTTAATCACAACCCCCTAATGAAAATTGATGTTAAATCATATTAAATGGAGCGATTCCAGATTTAGGGTTAAAAAAAAAGAATGGATGATGGAAAAAATATTAATTTCCCACATTATTTGTTTTTGCTTTTTATCACCATTTAACTTATGCAATATTTAAGATTTCATTCATATTTAAAAATCATTCAAAACTTGTAATGACATGCAATAATTGCAATGGAAAACTTAATGGGTGGTTAAAAAAAATAAGTAAAAAAAAGTGGAATTTATATTCCCACTTATTTTTTAATGGTTATTTTCACTTTTTTGCTAACTGCCTGGTAGTATTTGTTACCGGAGAATTTAACGGTGGCTTTATATTTGCCTTTTTTGGTTAATTTCTTGAGCTTGAAGGTTGCTTTACCTTTATTGTTGGTTTTAGCCTTGAATGTTTTCTTACCGACTTTAATGGTAACTTTCACTTTCTTCAATGCCTTGCCCTTATCGGTTTTCAATATTATAGTGTATTTTTTGCTTTTCTTTTTAGCTTTGAAGGTTTTCTTTTTAGCAGTTATTTTAGGTTTGGCCTTGTTTACAGTGACTTTAACAGTGCCGGTTGATGCAAGGTAATTGCTGTCGCCGGCGAACTTGAATGCTGCATCGTATTTCTTAGGAGCCAATTTAGTGCCGATAGCAAGAACAGCCTGGCCTTTATCATTGGTCTTAACGGTTTTGGAAGCACCATTGAAAGTGATGACAACATCTTTTCCAGCTAAAGGATTGCCGTCAGCATCCTTTAATGTAACTACAATGTTTTTGGAAGTTGCAAAGGTTGTTGTTACTGTCTGTGCAGTAACGCCTGTTGCCACTTTAGGATTTACAGCAAAAGTAGTGTTTTTAGTGCTTTCATTGAAAAATGCATTAGCCTTAAAGACTGCAGTGGCATTATAGGTGCCGGCAGCCAAACCGGTAACAGGTAAAGATCCCTTACCTTTAGTTACACTTACAGTATAATTATTGGCACCGATTTTTACTAAAACATCTCCTGTGAAGGTTTCATTGGTTGTGATGACAATGTTAGCGGCTGCGCCTTCGGTAATGTTTTCGATGCTGATTGTTAATGACGGGTCAATGTTTTCCACCACATCAACAGTTACAGTTCCATTAGCCAATAATATGTCATCATTTACTGTAGAAACATATACACTTATTGAATGTGGTCCTTCAGCAAGATCACCAAGTTTGGAATATCTTATATAATAAACAGTACCATTAAATCCTACATCTTCAAATGAATCAAATGTCAAATTCTTATTTCCATCGATGTTAACCATAATATCATTATCTAAAGGAAGTTCAGAGAATGTAATTACATAATCACTTTTATCCTTAATGGTGTCTTCAATTGCTGTTCCGTAATCTTTAGGGTCGAATGCTTTGAATGTGACATTATCTTCAGCATGGGTTTCAGCTTCACTACCATTGAAGTATTTTACTAAAACTGTGTATTTTCCAGTTAGATTAGCTTTAATATTATAAGTTTTAATAACATACTCATCATCCTCATCAGGATGTAACTGACTAATATCAATTTCAAAGGAGTCTTTTATTTCTTCACCATCTTTTATTGTTACATTTATTATACCTTCAAGTTTAGAATGATCGATTTCATTTTCAAAACTTATATAAATAAAAGCATCATCCATATCTGTGTAAATCACTTGACCGGAATCAATACCAATTATAAGATTAGAATGTAATTCAACAGTTCCAGTTTGATTTTCTCCCTTGTATAAGACTTTTATGTTATGCCTACCGACTCCAAGGTTTAATTGTGAAGCATTTATGAAATAGTCTTCACCATTTATATTACAATTACCAATGACAAATTGTAACGGTTCTTCATTATCATCAACATATACTAATAAAACATCTGCTAAATTATCATATGATGCATTAATAATACTGATAACAGCCTCGTTACTTGGGATTATTATAGTGTCCAGATGAATAGAAATTGTCACATTGCCCACAGTTGTCTCTTGTGATTCAATCAATTCAACAGTTAACGGGTCATCAGAATCATATTCGTGAATATTATATCCATTTTCACCAACCAGATATTCATGTATTTCATATGTGCCTGCTTCAGTTAGGTTTAAGTCACCAACAGTCACAACATAATCATTTGATTCCGCATCAGCATCATAATCAGGACCCCGTAACTCTTCTAATGACTTGTTAAATGCAGGAGTTTCAGTACCATTAATATAAATTACAATTCTGCCCTTTATATCAGTTCTAACAGTGAAAGTATATAATTCGGTTTCATTCCAGTCATCCTTCATTTCAATGTAGTTATTTTCACCATATTCAACAGTTACTGCATCTTCATCTGCAAATAAAATGCATTCATCAGTAATGCCTTTAACAGTCATTGTTTTTTCAAATATTGGCTCATCATCTTCATAGGTAGATACAGATTCATAGATTTCAAAATAAACGCTATCATCAATATTGATGCCCCCACTATCTGCCAAGTCTTTGAGTGAACTTGGATTCAATCCTACATGTGACATATAATTGTTTATATCATTAAGTGAAAAACCGAAAATGTAAATGGTACCTCCAGTATCATCAACACCCTCTCTATAGGCAGCCTCGCTCAAATCCGCTATAAAAATTGGATTATCAATATTATCAGTAGTTAATATTAAAAACCCTGCTTTTTGAGTGGCATTGACAACTGTAAAATTCTCAGCAGCATCATTGAAGTGAATGTCTCCCACAGTTATGTTGTAGTTATCTTCACTAAATCCACTGCCTCCAATTTGAGTTAATGTAATAAGAGTGGGACTACTTGAGGTGACATTATATGTTTTTGTAAACATGTCAACAAGCTGGTCTGCACTATCGCCTTCAAAGAATTTGAAAGATAAAACATCACCTACATTAATTTCACTATTAAAATCTTTTATATAAATATCACCAGATAATAAACCTTCTTCATCAATCTCCCATGATATACTTTCATCTTCAGATTTAAAATCTTGACATGCAACTACTTCATCACCTTTGTGAATTTGGAAACTGCCTTTAGCATCTATTGGCAAGGTTATAGTTGCTATTCTTCCACCCTCATAATAGTCATCAGTTTCATCAAGAACTATTTCTTCTTCCACAACTATTTCATGATCAATGGAGTCATACTCTGTTGAGAGAACATCCTCATCTGCAATGATGTCTCCATCATCTGTTGCTGTTGCGTTTTCTGATGCGATTTCATCAGCCGCACTGACAGCACCTATCGCTAAAACCGCCAGTAATAGGAAGGTTATTAGCATTATCTTTTTTATCTTCATATTTAAACAACTCTAAAATCTTTTTTATCCAAACTTGTGTTTGCGTCAATTTTGAGTGTTTTGAAGATTTCCTAGGTTATATTGTTAATTTTTTGATAAAGTAATTGTCAAGTCCGGAAGTTCAACAATTAAATGGTTAAATTGATATTTTATTTTAGTTTAATCAGATTTAACCTATTGCCATTAATTATTTTTAGATTATAAACTATTTAAATTGAACTAAAAAAAGGTTGAAATGCACTATTTATCAGGAATTCAATAATTCAACATTAACCTCCAAAAATTTAATCAGCGTATCATATCTAATTATTCATCAAACTTAGGCATTCCAGTTATTCCCAACCCCCATAACAAAACTTGAGGTTAAATCATATTAATTGAGTGATTTAGATTTTAGTGTAAAAAAAAGAATGGAGGATAAAAAAATATTATTTTCCCACCCTGACTGTTTTTAATTTTTTCTTTTGAATCCGGCAAAAATCAATATTAAAATCAAAATAAGCAGAGTGCAACCATTAAAGCACCCGCCTTAAACGGATGCGATCCAACATCACATGTTGAAAACTTGAAAAAAAATGAGATAAAATTCCAATACTGACGCTTATCTTTTAAGCTCATCAATTGAAGCCTTCAACTCGTCAAGCTTCTCATCCTGTCCCTTGAGCTCATCAAGTGAAGACTGCACATCTTCAAGTGAAGATTGCACCTCATCAAGCTTCATGTCATACTCTTCAAGCTGACCCTTAAACCGGCGAACCAGAATCCCCGCAGTCAGCGTTGCAGTGGCCGCCCCAGACAGCACGTATCCGCTCCAAACCAGAAATATACTGTTGATCTTTCCCCCTGTGGTTTCACCCAGAATAGCATATCCGTTGCTTGTAAATGCATTGGAAACCATCACCACCGCATTCAGGGGGTCCTCGTTTTCAATGAACATGGTGACAATGATGCTGATGAAGAGTATTACAAACAAAAGCATTATTGAAAAACCCAGCCCATTCTCGGTAGTGTAAACACGGAACCTGTCATAGAAATATTTGATCAAATAAATTAAAGCAGGAATGCGCACTATATTCAAGTATTCAAGTAATGTATCGCCAAAAAGTAAAAATGAAATTGATGCAATTGGAATCATGCAAACTATCAAAATCATTCTCTTATATGATTTTTCATAGAGGATTGAAACAATATATGCTGAAACAAGTATGTCCAGTAATCCATGCAGCAGGTAAAAGCTCTGACTGTTGCTCATGATGATGTCATTGTCAAAAAAGAAGTTCACTAAGATGATGAACAATAAAAGAATCATCAGCAGGTAATAGGACTGTTTCAATGACTGAATTTCCTCCTCTGGAAGGTATTGAGTGGGATTGAAATAGCTGATGGACGAATTCCCCACTTTTCCTATAATGAATCTTACCATAACCACCAATAGCACAAAAATAACTACTGAAACGGAAATATATATGAAATAATTAAAAAACGAATTCATTGCCTTGTCCCTATCATTGATTTAGGCAGATAAAATATTATCCAACAGCAAGTACCTGCCATTAATATATAATTGTTCAAAGTTTCTAATTAAACTTTTGATAAAAAATATATAATCAGAGTGCAATCATTAAAGCACCCTGCTTAAACGGATGCAATTCATCTCAAATTAGGGAACTTGCGGATTATATATACCGAAAACTATTTTACTCTAATCCTAACCGTTTTGATTAAGGAAGCATAATATCTGTTACCGGCAAAGCTGAGTTTGGCTTTTAGATTACCCTTTTTGGTCAGCTTAATCTTGAATACTGCCTTTCCGGCACGATTTGTTTTTGCATGATATGTCTTGGCCCTGATTTTAAGTTTAAGCTTAATGTTTTTCATTGGCCTTCCAAGATTATCCTTTAGGTATACCTTATACTGCTTGGCCCTTTTGGATTTCCTGAAGGTTTTGCTTTTGGCATTAAACTTTACCTTGGCCTTTTTAACAATGACTTTGGCATCTGCAACGCTTTTAACATATTTATAATTCCCATTGAATGTAAGCCTGACATTGTATTGTTTTGGATCCAGATTGACAAGCAGCTTAACCTGTCCGTTGGAATCGGTTGTTTTGGAATATGTTTTTCCATTCAGGGAAATGGATATAAGAGCACCCCCAACCGCATTTCCGTTTTCATCCTTCAGTTAAAGATTATATTTAAATAGAATGAATTTTTCAATGATATGTCAATAATTTCATTCATATAGTGAAAGTGTTTTTTCACCATCCGAACCTAGTAGTTCTCGCCGAGCCATCCCTGATTGACGTCGGGATATCCGCATTCCTCACAGTATCCGTCAAAGTATGGGGCTCCGCAGGAAGGGCACTCGGAGTAGGAATAATTCCTCCTCTGACTTCGAGTGTTGGATGACACGTTTCTTTTCTGTGATGTGTTACTGGAAGAGCTGTCGCTTCCAAGACAGCAGCATGACGCCACGGCAATGAAAAACAGTATAAGACCTATCCATCCAATCATAATAATCCTCTTTTTTAATCTCTCATCTCAATCGTGCAATCTTGAACCTATTCCTATATTCCATCACATACTCTCCGAAGGCGCTCCCGGAGATATTCAAATCAGAGGCCCCAGTGGTGTGAGGAGATACGGTATCCGGACTGTTTGCAACATATCCAACCTTCCGGCCGCAGCAATAGACTGCAATGGCATCGCTGTCAAAAGGATTGTCCGGTTCCCTTAAAAGATTCAAGACCATGCCTTTTTCAAAATCAATATGGCTGCAGTAATAGGTTCCGGTCAGGGTGAAAAGATTTTCACGTCCGATTTCAGCCAGGACATCATATCCCTCATCATAATTGAGCATGTCCCGGATTTCACCTCTCAAAAGCCTGTATTCACCCACATCCTCATCGCTTTGAATTGATGACAATATTTCAATAGCCTCTTCAATGAGCTTTAAAGCCCGTTCAGGCTCATTATCATATAATTCACGACACCACCTTTTAAGCATCCGTGCCCTGTTTTCAATGAATACATTATCGTCTTTAAGCTCGATTGCCTTTCTGAAGCATTCATCAGACTGGCCATATTGGCCCATGTACTCAAGTACGATTGCCCTGATGTTCCAGTTGTTTGCATTGTCCCCGTCAAATCTTATTGCCTCATCGGCATACTTCATTGCAACCTTATAGTTTTCCTCATAGGAATATACAAGACCAATCGCCGCATATACCCTTGACAATGCCCTGTTTTTGTCAGCTAACGTTTTTCTTGCCTTTTCCTCAAGTTCCTCTTCGGTGAAATACATTCCGCAGAAGGGATTTTGATAGTTGGGAACAAAACTCAAATCCCTGTTAATGCTTCCTATTGTCCTGAAATAATAGTCAAGTGCATCATCATAGCGTCCCAGTCGGGCCAATGTACTTCCAATCGCCATTAGCTGGCCATAGTTATCATTGTCCTTGAAGTTCAAAAAGATTTCCAATGCACCTTCATAGTCGCCCATATCAAACAAAAACCAGCCCTCATCATAGACTGAAAATCCGTAGTCGCTCAGGTTACGTGATTTTCTAAGCAGTTCAAGGGCTTCACGATACCTTCCCTGACGTTTGAGTTCACATCCTCTTCGATACCATTCATTGGCTTTTTCTATTTTTTTGAGTTCTTCGGGGTCTTTTTCCTCTTCGTATGAGCTTGTAGCGAAACTTGCACCGCAGCTGCATGTGGGAGATCCAGCTGAAATGTAAGAGCCGCAATGGGGACACATCGGCATGATTTATCACCTATTTTTATTTTTGAACAGTTACATTTTTTATCCACTTAAATCAAATCTAATATTATTAAATTCATCAATATTTTTCAATATCTGATACAATACATTATTTGCATCACCATAACCGTTATTTTCCATATATACCATTTAAAATTCATCTTCCTTTTAAATTTTTTAATCTAGATATTCTGGAAACTCAACAGCCAATTCCAATGCAGGTAAAATACTATTACCCAAAATAGGATTATTTATATTAAAATAATCTCCTTGAGTTTGACCATTATCATAACTCCAACAATCTCTTTTATATCCTCTTTTAATTATTTTTATTACTTGTTCATCGTATAACATATCAAAATAATTACTTAACATAGGGTATGTTCTTTTAAAATATTCTTGTACTGTATAAACATATTCCTCTTCAGATACAGGATATTTTTTAGTTTCCTCTTTTTTAATAATAATATTATCCAACTTTTTATTTTTATTTTTCATCCTTTTTCCCTCTGATGCCATGCTTCATCAAAAATAAGTCTAACATTCTGATTTTTTAATATCGAAGGTATTTTACATTAAAATTATAACTCACAATAATTAATTGTTAACAACATATTAATAAATATTGTTGTCATATTGTGTATATAATTTTTAAAGAAGTTGAATTTCAAATACAAATAATTATCTGTAAACACAAAAACTATTGATTAATAAAAAAAGAGCAATTATGTTCGAAATCAAATCGAACAAAACAAATCTAAAATAATGTGAAGTCATTTAACCAGAGAACAGCTCCGACAAGCATCACAATGAAAGTTATCACATATGTAATCAAGTTTTGCAGTATTAGATTCAATAAGATCATCAGCATGATGATGCCGATTAGAAATACTCCCTGGGTCTTTGATTTGTCGCTTTTCCTTGTCAAAAGGTATATTGCAGGGATGAAACCTAAAAGGGGCACTATGAATGTGACAATGTATCCTGCAATGACGGCGACTGTATTGTCCTCCAGTGATGAGCCGCAGTTTTCACACAAATCCCTTCCCACAGGTGTTTGCTGACCGCAGTGAGGACATATCATCATTGCACCCCTGAAGTTGGCTGAGGCGAAACCTGCAACCTTTACATTGGCTCCGCACTTGTCGCAGAATCTGATGCCGTCCTTCAGTTCGGCTCCGCACTTGTCACAAAAACCGGCCATCTGGAAATCCCCTTAATAGTAATAGCTGTAATATCTCATGGAATTGACATAGGAGAAGTATGAAAACAGAAGCCAAAAGACAATGCTGAACACTATTGCAACAACAATCATGATTATCCCATGCTTGTGAACGTCCCTGTTGGGCCTTGTCAGCAAGTATATTCCAGTTATAATCCCGACAATCGGAATCAAAAATGAACATATGTATCCGATGACAATGGCTGCTGTGTGCTTGTCCGGGTTCAGCATGCTTCCGCAGTTTGTGCAGGCCACGTTTCCGAAAGGCACAATGCTTCCGCAATTCGGACATGGAGTTCCTGAAACCTGAGTGTTTTGACTGTTTGATGATGTGCTGTCACCAGCCATTGAGGCTCCGCATGCCGGGCAGAACTTTGCTGAGTCCTTTACCTCTTTTCCGCAATTGCTACAGAATGACATTTTTACCTCATTTTTTTACTGCTTCACCACAGTTCGGACAGAACATGTTGTTGTCCGCAAGTTCGGTGCCGCAGCTTTCACATTTAAGGGTCTCTTCCTCAGCAGTTTTGCTTTCATCAGCCACTTCATCTGCAGATTCACTTTCATCAGCCACTTCTTCAACAGATTCAGTCAGGTCAGGAACTGATTCAGCAGGCTCTTCCTCAGCTTCACTCAAATCCCTTCCACATCCAGGACAGAATTTGGAGTCCTTGAACAGTCCGTGACCGCATTCCTCACAGTACTCATCGTATGAGACTGACTGTGTGGCGGCACCGGCGTTTGTTGATTGAGCCTGTCCGCCATTGAGTGTTATTGTGACTATATCCTCTGATGCGACAAGATAGTATATGATTGCTGCCGGGAAAAAGAAGATGATTAAAACAATCAGCAATCCGATGCTGTATGATTTTTTCTTAAGAATGGCCGTTCCGTTAAAATTGCTTTGCATGCTGTATCCCTGAGCAAGATACATCTGCAACTGCTGGTTAAACTCATTTTCATTATTAGTGTCAATATTAAAACTAAGTCCCATATTAATCCTCCTTGATATGTTTAAATTAAACACATCTTATTACTATATATTAAATCTTGATTTGAAGATATAAATATTTACCTAATTGATATTATTTTACCTTCAACATCATTTAAATCAAGGATTATCTTTAATTTTTAATCCTTTCCCACATCGCTGATGAATATCAAATCATCATAATTGAATCTTTTGACTTTATTTGCACGGGCACGGTATCTCCCAATCACTTCCGGATGATCTCCATCCCACACATCATACTCCTTAAATCCATCCTCATCGATAAAAGCAATCATATCGATATCCATTCTTGAAGATGCATTGGCATAGATAACCGGTTTTTCATCCTCAATGACTAAAAAATAGGATAAATGTCCAAACCATATATAGAATGCCTCCTGTTGAGTCAATAAATCCTCTGTGATTTTAATTTCATCGATGCGATAAGTTTCCTCATTTAATCTTGATTTTAAGTATTCATGAAATTTATCTTCAACCTTTTTTAAATCATACATAACAATAACTCCCTTTGACTAATTTATAGAAATGGATAAAAATTAAAAATGCAAATTTTACATCAATTGCACCATAAAACATTATTTTAGCCATTAGTTGTCTCAACATCAGATGAACTGCCAAAAGATGAGGATTCAGTATCTGATGAGCTGCTGCTTGATGAAGTACTTGAACTAAAGGATGCATCTGAAGATGAATCTTCACCGTGATTTTCATCAGAATTATCATTATTATTTGATTTGCTGTCATCAGCGACTTTTGTTAAGCTTCCATCCGAATTTACCCTATAGGTGCCGTCTTGCTTGTCTATATTCTCTCCCGCATGGCAATATATTACACTGCCATCATCCATTGTAACAGGTATTAGATTAGATGAATTTCCTGAAGAAGTTGCAGTAGCAGTCGAATTATCTGAATCATTGGTTGTTGCATTGGAGATTTTATATTGTATTGATTTAGCCATGTGCAATGCTACATCTTTATCTTTACAGCAGATTACTATATTATCATGTGTAGTTTCATTTATTAAGTGAATACAATAAAATACATCACCATTTACTGAAACATTCGAATTGGACAACTGTTGACCATTTAATTGATAAACCGTGAATCCATCAATATTTTCACTATTGCCGCTTCTTACTAATTCTTTAATTGCATAAAATCCCAAAGCTCCACTTAATTCTACAGCATTACTTCCTTCTTGACTATTATATGTTATTAATGCTCCATTGCTCCAATTCCAAAATTTTACACCCTCTTTATCACCCAAATACTTGGCATCATTTGTGGGAATTTCAATGCTTGTACCATTCGGAACGATTTCAATTCGTTCATAATTCACAGAATTGGTCAGAGTTCCAAATATAGCTCCGGCCAATAGACATATAATGACTAAAAGAATTCCGATTATTATAATATTTTTAGTTTCCATGATTTTTACTCCATTATGAATGATATTATGTAATTTAGCTTGTATATATCTTATGTATTAGATATGTAAAAATAAATTAAGAAATTATTTGATAAAATTGAATTTTTGTGCTTTTCATAAATGGATTTAATCAATTACAAATGCCAAATATATGTTTAACAGTTGAAGATGGTGATAAACTTGAAATAGGCCATATAAAATTAGTAAATGTGGACTAATCATGAATATTTATATTAAAAACATATCGCGAAAAAATAATAGAACTGATTTAGACATTAAATAAAAAAGTAAAAAAAATTGTAGAACAAAGTGTTGTTTGACTATGTTTTATTTTATTATAAATTTTGATAATATTTAAGCTATATTATAACCTCCCCATGTATCTCCAGTTTTTTCATTATAATATTCAATATACCCAGTCTTTGTATTTCTTTTCCAATGAATATTCGGATCATCTGAAGCACCAGCACCCGTTCCATAAACCCATTCATCAGAAGAAGATGAACTTGATGAATGACTTACCTCTTGAGTTTCTTTCACTTCTTCCTTTATGATTAATTTTTGAGATGTGCTATTTGCAGTGTAGTTTTCACTGCCCCCATAGGTGACATTTACATCATATTTACCTTTTTTTAAATCCAAATCATATTCCGCCTTGCCTTTGGAATTGGTTTTTACAACATCATCAACAACCACTTTGCCCTTGCTGTTGGTTACTGTAATGTTTACTACTTCTTTTGATATTGGAGTTTTGTTTAAATCAGTTAATTGAACTGATAGTTTTCCGCCTTCATATTGTTCCTTATCACTGGTAATTTTAATTTTTGTTGGTTCTTTTGCAGGAGTTGTATTCAACAGCATAAATCCTATTGCAACTGCAAGAATAACTATTATTACAAGCAATATTATAATTATATTTTTATTTTCCAAAACATCCCCTCATTAATTCAATCATCATAAGCATACATAAAGTTGTGTCAATCATATGTATATAACAATTCCTACACAATTCCAAACTTCACCCATATTGTTAAATGTCAGAAAAAAAAGCCTTTTAAACTTTAGGATGGTTAATTAAGGTATTAAAAATTAAGAGAATTGCAGGATATGATCCTACAATGAAATATTTAAAATAGATTGTTGAAATCCAGAGTGTCTTCAACATCAATGCCGTCGTTTATCTTATTGGCGGAGTTGTAGGCGTCATATATCGCATATATCCACACTAAAAACCATGTGATAAAACCGATAAAGACAAACATGAGGATTCCGGAAACTATTGCCAGAAGAAAGAGTATTATTCCCTTTTTGGTCAGCCCGATATAGATCTGACCCAATCCTATGATTAGAAATGACAGCAGTGCCGCCAGTCCCGCACTCTTTTCGTTATATCTCACAGGAGGATTTACCGTATTCAACTGGCCGGATGTTGAGGTTCCGCATTCCGGACAGAAACTGAGATTTGAATCCATCTCAAAGCCACAGTTTTTACAGAACTTTTTGCCTTGATTCTGGCTGATTACTTCACAAAGATTCATTTCAACCGAATCTTCTGATTACTACCAGAAATATTACAGAAATTATTGGTTAAATGATAAATTTTATAAAAGATTACAAATACATTATACTTAAGCAATGATTATTCCCATGTGTATACTTGTTGCTTTCCTATTGTTCTTCATAAACTTTGAGATTTATGATATTTTTTAAAATAGGATGAAAACTTCGATTCTCAAACGTGAGATTTTTAATGTCATGGTGCGATTGTATATGAATTTAATTTTATATACAACATGACATTTCAAAAAACTTTTTTTTAGAACTTTTTCATATAAATTTAAAAATAGAATATTAAGTAAATAAAAAAATAAATTAAGAGAAAACAGAGTTCAAAGGACTAGTGCGAATAGATCCTGAAAAAAAGAACTTAATTTATTTTTCGGGCATTATACCCTTAGTTCTCCATTTACTTAATACAAAACTAAAGATTTTTATAAAATTAAATCTTTAATTATTTCAACGATAATTGTTATCAATATGGATAACAAGATTCCAGTAAAATCCATTATCGATGCCCCCAAGTTGGAGGGTCATTTATAGTATTTTTTTGCAAAATAAAATATCATCTCCGATTCCCAAATAGTGAGATGAACCCCATTTTAACTAATTAATAATTATTGTTTTTAATAGTATATAAAAATATTAAAATAGCATTTGAAAAGTATTCCCCCATCATTTTTTGAGAGGATGAAATTGAAATCATTATATTGTCATTCAAACCAATTATTAAGCATTTTTAAACTAGTAAAATTCATTTAAATAATTTATTGAAGACTTTTATATTTAATAATTCAAAACAAATCATACATTCAAACATGATTATTAATAAATTGGAGACATTATTCCTTCTAAAATCTGAAATTGGAAGCAATTGAAAACCTCCACATTAAATACAATACAAATAAAAACACTATCACCACAGAATGGCCATATTAAGTATCTAAAATTAAAATTATTGCAGGATATGCTCCTGCAATTAATATTTAAAATAGATTGTTGAAATCCAGAGTGTCTTCAACATCAATTCCGTCGTTAATCTTATTGGCTGAGTTGTATGCGTCATATATCGCATATATCCACACTAAAAACCATGTGATAAAACCGATAAAGACAAACATGAGGATTCCGGAAACTATTGCCAGAAGAAAGAGTATTATTCCCTTTTTGGTCAGCCCGATATAGATCTGACCCAATCCTATGATTAGAAATGACAGCAGTGCCGCCAGTCCCGCACTCTTTTCGTTATATCTCACAGGAGGATTTACCGTATTCAACTGGCCGGATGTTGAGGTTCCGCATTCCGGACAGAAACTGAGATTTGAATCCATCTCAAAGCCACAGTTTTTACAGAACTTTTTGCCTTGATTCTGAGTGATTTCAGCTCCGCAGTTTCTGCAGAACCTTGCATTTTCCTGAATTTCAGCTCCGCATTCCGGGCAAAGATTCTCCTGGGTTTCCTGAGTCATCTCGCTTCCGCAGTTTTTACAGAACTTTGCCCCGTCCTGCATTTCACTTCCGCAATTTTTGCATATCATGATATAATGTATGATTAGAGGTTATATATAACTGGTGGCTAAAAGTGGAATGTAATCTCCCCAAAAAATATTTTGAAATAATTTTAAAACCCTTATTCAATTAAATCCCATCATACAATAGCCAAAAAACTTAAATATTATGTTTCACTGGCAGCAATTTTACAAAGTGGCTTCAACAAGCTTTAAATAAAAATTAAAACAAATAGTATAGCTAACCTCCCAAATAATATTAGGAGATATGAATATGGAAAAATTTAAACCAGACAAATATCTCTACCATAATTTATCAGGAGGTGAGACAATCACAGGGATAATAATATTCCTACTAGTTACATATATTTTCAATATATTGCCTATTTTGAAGATATTAACGATTAGTTAAATATGATTTCTCACTTCCTCCTCATTTGATGGCAATTGATTAAAATCCATTTCGTCAAGGTCAATAGAAAACACACCAAGTTTTCAAGGGAGGTTATGACTAGAAAAACACTAATCAATTGCCCAAAAAAATAATCAAATTTAAATATAACATCCTATAAAATAGTATAACAAGGAAGATTTCTTAAAACTTCCAAATGATAAATTATGGTATTTAATGTTCCTTGGTGTATTGTAGGATTTATCCTACAATAGAACATTAAATTAAGACTTTTTTTAATAAAACTACTGAAAATTCAAATTCATCAACTGTCTATGCTTATTTTGCAATTGCAAAAATTAAATTCACAGATTAATCAATGATTAAAAAGTGTGATATGCATCAATACCACACAATCAATCGATTAAAAGATTACCCCTCTTAATGTTTCCCTGTGAATCCTGTCCAAGATATTCATAATATCCGTCACCGGCAATTACAATATACTGTCCGTTTTGAAGCTCGACAACACCAAGCTCATCCTGATTTATGCCTGTTGACCTGTAATGTCCAATAGCAGGATTGTATTCGGGATAACTTTTTGAATTGGACTCAACAGCGGTTTTCACCTCTTTAATGGTTAAGTTTTGTGAAGTTGAATTGCCAGTGTAGTTTTCATTTCCACCGTATGTGACATTCACCACATATTTGCCCTTTTTAAGGTCCAAATCAAGCTTTGCCTTACCCTTGGAGTTGGTCTTTACAACCTCATCAACCACAACCTTGCCTTTCTTGTCTGTGACTGTAATGTTGACTATTTCCTTTGATATTGCAGTTTTGTTCACATCACACAGCTGTATTGAGACTTTGCCCCCTTCATCCTGTGATTTGTCACTTGTAATTTTTATTTCAGTTGGCTGTTTTGCATTTGCTGATTGCATGAACATCACACCAGCCACAACCGCCAGAATGATTACTACTGCAACCAATACAATGATAATATTCTTGTTTTCCATTCAAACACCTCCATAATATAAATCAACCCAATCAGTTTTTCACTTTGAATTAATTTAAGTAACTTCCATAATTTATGCAGTTTAGAGATTTAACTCCCCTTAAAATTAATATCTAAAATCACAGTAATATAACTTGTGTTTAACTAACAATAATAAAAAATTAAAATAGATTTCTCCACACTATCAAATTAATAAAACCCCCGAAATCAGGGGTGAAATTTAAAAAAGGCAATTTTTTGACGCTCATTACACAATGCTCAAAGTTGGGAGATGAAATTCACTACCAGAGCCATAATTGGTATTGCAATCATTCTGCGAAAACCGAATCGGGATTATCAAAAATGAGCGATACGATGTTCCAGCAGTAGCTTTGAAGAATCACCATGCCAAAATATAAAAACCGCCAATAAAAAAATTCCTCCAATAATATCACCATCACTGCTTTTGGGCTTTGAAGGCATTCTGGAATTTTTCCTTTGATGGCTTGGCTTTCTTATGTATCCTCCAATGGCAAAGTCAGGGTCATAGCCGCAGTTTTCACAGTACGGTTCATTGTCCGCAAGTACGGATCCGCAATTTGGACATGTTTTCATATACATTCCCCACAGTCATATTTCACAATCAGTTCATTAAATTCATATTTTAACAGATATCATCGATAATATTCAACCCGAAAGGTTAAACCTATCGTTTAATCGATGCTTTAACAAAGAATATATGCATGAATAATTTTTCTGTCCGGAAAAATCTTAAAAAGAAAAATTAATGCATCTTAGTGAAATCTCAAACATCCTTTAAGATAATCCTCAATCACATCAGACATTTCAGGCCAGTTCTGCCTAATTCCCCTTACAAGAGTATCCCAATATGGACCTGACGGCTCATTGGATTTTCGAATGTCCAGGTTTGTAATTGT
>NZ_CAMJUE010000036.1 GCF_946408925.1 uncultured Methanobrevibacter sp. | reverse complement strand
TCAAAAACAGCCATACAACAACTTTCAGAAAACTGAAAATTTCAGGCCCCTAAATATTTTTAATTGCAATTTGATTTGTAAAGTTTTTTCTTTATACGATTTATATAGAAAATAAATTAAATATTATATGTGATAAATGAGGATGTGAAAAATCATGTTTGAGTTTGAAGGAAGATATGCAAAGGCTAAAATATTTTCGGATGATGTTGACAACATAAGCATTTCACAGGTCATTCAATTTCTAAATCAACCAATTGCTGAAGGCCAAACTATACGTATGATGCCGGATATTCATCCGGGACGGGGATGTACAATTGGAACCACAATGACAATTGCCGATAAAGTTGTTCCCAATTTGGTTGGTAGTGATATTGGTTGTGGAATGGAAGTGATTTACCTCGATGAAGATGAAATTGATTTTGAACGCCTTGATCATATTGTTCATCACAAAGTGCCCCATGGGTATAAAAAAAGAACAAATCCTCATCATTTTATGAAAAACTTTGATTTAACAGAACTTAAATGTTATTTTAAACTTGAAGCAGGCGATGAAGGAAATTTTGCCCTGGGCACTCTCGGTGGCGGAAATCATTTCATTGAAATTAATCAAACATCTGATAATCAACTTATATTGGTAATTCACTCTGGAAGCAGACGAATAGGTGCCGATGTTTGTGAATATTATCAAAATCAAGCATTAAAGGAATTTAAAAGATTCCATGATATGGCTGGTGATAAGGATTTAATTTACTGTGAAGGTAAACTGTTCGAAGATTATATTCATGATATGAAAATCATGCAGGATTTTGCATCTTTAAACAGAAAAGCGATTGCAGATACAATTTTAACAGAATGCGGGATGGAATATTCAAAATCATTTACAACAATCCATAACTATATTGATATGGACAGGATGATTTTAAGGAAAGGTGCAATTTCAGCCAATAAAAATGAAATAGTGATTATTCCTATGAATATGCGTGACGGGTCAATAATTGCCAAAGGTAAAGGAAACTCTGATTGGAACTATTCCGCTCCGCATGGTGCGGGAAGATTGTATAATCGTTCTAAAGCTAAAAAAATTTTGTCAATGGATGAATTTGAGCAGAGTATGGAGGGAATTTATTCAACATCAGTTAGTAAGAATACTCTTGATGAATCTCCAATGGCTTATAAGCCAATGGATCATATTTTACATAATGTAAAAGATACGGTTGAAATAATTGATATTGTAAAACCGGTTTACAATTTTAAAGCTTAAATAAAATAATAGGATAGATTGAAATGTCTGAATTAAAATATATGTCTTTGTCCTTGGATGAAACATTAAAAAATCTTAATAATTGCAGAAATGTTGTTCTTAATCAGAAGGAAAGTATAATTCAGTTTAGGGATATAATTTTAACAGCTTCCAACAAACGTTCAACAAATGAAAGAAAAACAACCATATTTCTTGCAGGAGCAGGGAGGTCAGGATTTGTTGCTAAAGCGTTTGCTATGAGATTAATGCATTTGGGATTTTATGTTTATGTTTTCAATGAGTCAATAGCTCCTCCCGTAAATGATGGGGACATTATTATCATCGTGTCAAAATCAGGCAAATCTAATTCTATCACTCAAATTGTTGATAATTCAAATTTTGAGGATGTGAAATTGCTAACAGTATGTGGCAACACTGATTCGGATTTAGCCAAAAACGCTGATGCACGTATTGTTGTGGAATCATTACCTCAACAGGTGCAAAATCTTGAAAATTATGAAATTGAAGAATTTGTTGACAATTTTGAAAGTGAAAATAAATTTAAATTGGATTCAGGTGATTTACCTAAAAAATCCATTGATTTAAATGATGAAAAAAATCGTACATTCATTGAGAATTTGCCTTATAAAATAGGCAATACATATCTTCCGTTAGAATTGATATTAATGGGAACTGCATTTGAGATTTCTGCATTGGTATTGCTAGATTCATTGGTTGTTGAGTTAATGCAAAAATTAAATCTACGTGAAAAGGATTTAAAAGAATACCATGATGTATTGAGCAGTTCTATTTAGATTTATAAGAAATTATTTATAGTTATTCTTAAAATATATTTTATTAAGTAGGTCATATTATGAGTGATTTAAAAACAGTAAAAACAGTAATTTTGGATCCGTCAGATTCAGGACTGCTATCTATTAAGTTGGCAGCTGTTAACAATAATGTTAGATTTTCAATATTGGAAATTTTAAGAGATTTTGAAAGAGTGAATAAAACTAAAGAGGGTTCATTTAAAAAAGAGCCATTATACTCTCGTGAAATCAATTCAATTCTTTTGAACAATTACAACATTAACATTACTCCCCAAATGTTGGGTCAGCATTTAAAACAACTGGTTGAAGCGGAGTTAATTGAAGAGATTGTAGTTAAAAAAGAAGTGCCTAATAAAATAGGCCGAAGAAATGTTAAGGGATTTATACTGAAAGAAGATGCATTTGAAGATCTTTTCTTGGATGTTAGTTTCTTATCCGATGAACTTTTAACCTTCTTTAATCTATACAAATCTAACCAAAGATTTTCCGATGGTGAACATTGTGTTTTGACCATATTTAATGGAGAGGACAAAGGTAAAACATTTAAAGTTCACAAGGATGAAACAGTTTTAATTGGAAGAAAATCTAATTTCAATGCTAATGATTTGGCGTCATTTACAATACTTTTAGATAATAGTTATTCTACAGTTTCAAATGTTTCAAAACCTCATTTAAAGTTATTCTATAAAGATGATGGCTGGCATATTTTGGATGAGGGAAGCTCTAACGGAACATATATTGCAGATAAGAAGGTTCCTATTGGAATTGTAACTAAACTTAAAGCAAATTCATTTTTAAAATTATCTAGAGGAAATGGTGGAGCTGTTATTTATTGTTCATTTTAATTAGATTTTTAAAATCTAATTGGTGATTTAAGTGGACTTTAATGAGGAAAAAATATTAATTGATGAGTTTTTTAATGGAAAATTTGAAGTTAAAAGATCCTTAGGGGAAGGATCCTTTGCAAAAGTTTACTTAGTGAACCATAACTATTTGGATACATTAATGGCGATGAAAATTATTAAAGAGCCATTAAGTATCTCAACTGATAAAAAAACTGTTTTTCATGAAGTAATGATTGCCTGCCAGCTAAGGCATGAAAATATCTTAAGCATATATGATGCAGCTGAAATATCCGATTTTTCAAGTGGGAAAAATCACGCTTATTTTGTTATGGAATATGTTCCGGGAGGGGATTTGGAACAGTTTTTAAACTCTTTTATTGAAAATAATCTGTTCATGTCACTAGAGAGAAGTCTTGATTTAATAAAACAGATTGTAAATGGTTTAAATATGTTACATTCAGCAAATCCTCCTATCATTCATCGTGATTTAAAGCCTAATAATGTTTTACTGAGTTTTAAGGATACCGGAGATATTGTCATTAAAATATCTGATTTTGGATTTGCAAAAGAGGTGTCCACCGTTTCGGATGTGGATGTTGTAGGTAGCCGCCCATATATGGCTCCTGAATTATTCAACAGAAATGCCTCTGTTAAAAGTGATATTTATGCTGTTGGAGTGATATTTTATCAATTATTAACTAATGTTTATCCTTATGATGTTGATAATTACACATTGGATGAATTAATCTGTTTTAAACCTTGGCGGGAGGAATTATTGCCTCCAAGTTATTATAATAAAAATGTTTTTGAAGAATTGGATAAAATCGTATTGAAATGTCTGGACTTCAATATTGCTAATAGATATGATGATGCGGGAGAACTTTTGGAAGATATTGAATCCGCTATAGATAAATATAAATCAAATCATGTAGTTTATAGGAATAATGTCCGAAACAATTACGATGAATATTACGAGTATATCATTAATGACCCTATCAAAAATGCTTTCAGACTTGCAAAAATTGAAAATAAACTTGAGGAAGCTATTGAAATATTGGAAAAGGAAATTGTTCAGGATTATGACATTCGCAAATGTTATTCCGAAACACTAAGAATCTGGAAGTCAAAAAGGCCCGATTTGGCATTGATTTCAAAGGCTTTTACGGTAAATCTTAAGGGCAGAAATTATAAGATGTCCTGCAATTTGTTAAAGGAAGCCATTGCATACAACCCTTCACTTAAAAATAAATATCAGCATTATATTGATTTATGGCAAATTTTCATGGATTTGGAAAGGAATGGAAGCTTGTTTAAAGCGGTTGCATCACTTGAAAATTTAATGAATTCAAGTCATGAAATCAATAAACTTTATAGGAATATACTGCCTGTACTTAAATTATATTCCGTAGAAGAAATTGTTGTTGAAGCAAGCCGTTTAATTAATTTAAATAATTTTGCGGATGGTGCGAACCTAATAGAATTTGCAGTGGTTTGTGATGCAGAAATTATGCAGAGATATTCATATAAACTATCTATGTGGAAACAAAATATGAGGGTGCATTTCAAGCACTCTTCGGTTGAGGGAAATGACACAGTTGATTATGCAATTGATTTGGGAGCTACAAATTCAGCATTATCTTATTTTAATGATGGAAATCCTATTATAATTAATAATCATAGAACCTGTGAGGTTTTCACCCGTTCAGCTGTTTCAATTGATGAGAATGATGATATTAAAGTTGGAACAAATGCAAATGATGTGGTTTTAAAAAACAATATTAATGCCATTGAAAAGTTTAAAAATAATCTAGGATTTTCCATTCCGTTTAATTTTGAAAGCTCATCAAAGGTTATGTTTCCTGAAGAATTGTCTGCAGAAATTTTTAAGGATTTAAGGCTTTCAGCTTATAATGAGATGGGTGTAAATATTGAACATGCAGTAATTTGTGTTCCGGCCAATTCAAATCCTATTAAAACAAGGGCAATTAATGAAGCTGCAGATATTGCAGGATTTAGATCACATAATCTTATATTGGATCCTATAGCAGTGGCGCTGGCTTATGATTTAAGAAAAGATGATGGAATCTGGATGGTATATGACATGGGTGGAGAGACCTTTAATGCAAGCTTAATACATGACAATGAAGGTGAAATTGAATTGATTGCAACCGAGGGTTTGGATAATTTTGGGGGCAATGTGTTTGATTGGAAACTCATAAATAATTTATTCAAACCGAAAATAGTTGATGATTTGTATCTGGATGATTTTAGACAGGACAATCCGAAATATTTTAAAATTTTTAAAAAGCTTAAAGATGCTTCCGAAATTGCTAAAAAGGAATTAAGTCAAAACAATGATGCTGAAATATTTATTCCAAATCTTTTTGATGGTTATGATTTCAGGTATAATTTAACAAAAAATGAGTTAAATAAAATTTTAAGGCCGTTAATTGAATATTCAATTAAAATATGCAAAAACTTATTGGAGGAAAATGCATTAACTGAAGATGATGTTGATAAAATAATTCTTGCCGGAGCTTCTTCATTAAGCCCTGCCGTACAGGATATTGTGGCTGATGAATTAAATATTGAAATGGAATTCAGTATCGACCCTTTGACTGTTGTTGCAAAAGGAGCGGCCATATATGCGGGAAGTATTGAGAAACCTCAGATTAAAATTAAAAATCAACCGTTATCCGTAATCTTAAATCAGCAGGATGACAAAATCAGGGGAAAAGTATTTTCAAATGATTTCAAATCATCATTTTTAGGATATTCAATCGTGTTTAAAAACGAGAATGACACGATTAAAGTGCCTTTAGGTATTGATGGTGTGTTTAATGTATCGATTTCTAATGAAAAACAATATAACATCAGTATTTATCATAAGGATAAATCAGTTGCTCTAGATGAAAAATCTCCAAATTACATTAATGGAGGAAATGTTCATATACCTTACTTCAGCAGTGAATTCAAGCCTAATGTTTTATATTATAAGGAGGCGTCAGACAATTACTCTAAACTGCTTAAAAAAATAGAATATTTAAAAGATTATTCTCAATTCGATGAAATGGAAATCCAAAGATATATTGAAACATTACTTGAAATTTCAAGAAGAGACAATATGGCCACAGGTCAGGCTCAAATTTATATTGATTATCTAAATAATGTTGTTGAAGAGATTTTGAGAGATATGGAATTTTCTATTCTATCAGAAAATGTTATAAATAAAATTGAGATTGTTAAAGATAATGATTTATTTGAAATTGATGATATTGATGACATATTGGAAAATAGAGATTTAGACAAGTTAAAGGAGATTCACGCCAAACTAATTGAAAGTTATGTGATATTAAATAAAAATGAGGTTATAGAAAAATGTTTTTTCAATTTAAGAATTGAAGGAATTTTTATGAATAATGAAACTTTTGTTGTGGAGTTATTTGAAAAGGGACAATCAGCTTTAAATAAAAAGGATTATGATGAATTGTTGACAATTGTAAATTTGATATATGAACTTGATGAAAGATGAATAATACTTTGCAATTAAATTAAATATAGGGTAATTTCATGAAAGGCCAAAAGTCATTAAAACCAACGCTTGTTTTAAACAAAAAAAGCACAGAAGAATTTTTGGATTTTAATTCCTCAAAAGATTTAGCTGAAGTAAAGAAAGTGCTTAAAAAACTGATGAAAGAATAGAGGATTAACAGGATGATATTATCTGGTAATTAGGATATAAAATTGCCGTAACTAACCTAGGGATACTTATTATTTTCCTGTTGTGGGGACTGATGATTTAATAATTTGTCAAATTATATTAATTATTATTAACAAATATATTTTCAATGAATTTTGCAGATATTATTAATCAACCAATTTTTCAGTTAATAATTGAAATATTACTATTTGGTATTTTTACATTAGTTTGTGAGTTTATTCTTAAAAAAATGAAAGACTCTCAAAATAGGTTTTTAAATCCTCATGAATTTTTGCCTGAGAGTGAAATACATACTTTAAGACAAGTGTTTTATCTGATAGTGATGGCATTATCTTTTGTAAATATTTTATATTCATTAATAGTTACAAACATGAATCATATAATCTATTTTGCAATATTTGATATTTTTCTTTCATTAGGAATTGCAGTATCGCTTGATAAAAGTTCCACTAAAAATAAAATTTTATTTTTATTGCTGGTTCCATATGGGGCATTAACTTATATTCTTTTTGGAATTACCTGGATCAGTTTTTTGGACTTAGTTCATATATTGATATTTATTTACTTTATTAAATTCTATTATGATAAATTCAGAGAATACACCACTTCTAATCGTTTAGGTTTGACAATAATTTTATTGTTTGCAATAATTTTCATTAGCTTTTTCATAACTCAGTTAGCAGAACAGGTGAACCCATTGGATGCTCTTGTAATGGTGTCCAATGCTTTTACAAGTAACGGTTATGCGGTTTTGGGCCATAGTATTCCCGGGAAATTGAACAGTATATTTTTAGTTTGGGGAGGTTATATTATCTCCGGTGCAGGTACGGCCACTTTAACTGCAGCAATACTGATTAGACATTTTAATAAAAGACTTGAAAAGCTTGAAAAAATAATTGAAGAGGAGAGTGAATAATATGAATCTGGATATGTATTTATTAATCCTGGTTTATTTTATAATATCATTGCTTATATTTGTTGTTTTAATTAAAGTCATCAAATTTGCAGCCGCCAAAATCAAATCTTCCTCTCGATTCAAATCATTTAAATTATTTAATCTTGAAGAGTATCTTCCTATGGAACAGGTAACTGAAATCCGGCAAATTTTTTTCCTGTCAATGATTGTGCTTTTTTCATTAAATATTTTATACCTTTTAGTGTACGGAAGAGACATGTCATTAACTTTGGTTTTTATTGATATTATCCTGTCATTTTATATTGCATTTGATTTAGATACAAAATCCAAAAAGGATAAATTATTGATATTATTGTTGGTTCCATTCAATTCAATGATTTTAATTTCAGGTGCATTTATATATCCTTTAGATATTCTTCACGCTATACCGTTTATATATTTCATTAAGGTATATTATGATAAATTCATGGAATATACCGAAACCAATAGTTTGGGAATAACAATAATGTTGTTGTTTATAATTGTTTTCTTTAGTTTCCTGTTCACAATATTTGTAGAGGATGTTTCCCCATTGGATTCCCTTGTTATGGTATCCAATGCATTTACAAGTAATGGTTATGCAGTTTTAGGAAAAAGCAGTATCGGAAAAATCAATGCAATATTTTTAGTTTGGAGTGGTTTTATCTTGTCTGGTGTAGCTACCGCAACACTGACTGTTGCCATTGTAATGAAGCATGTCAATGAAAAATTTGATAAACTGGAAAAATTAGCCAAAAAGAATAAGAAAAATTAATTAATTATTCTTTTTGCAAATTCCTGAGCATTTTTCAGGTCTTCATCATTTGGTCTTCCCCTGTGGACGAATTTAAATGCTCCTCTGCAGTGAAATTCATTTTCACTCATTTTCAATCCTTTGGCTTCCACCTGTTTTTTGACCTGGCTGTAGGTTGACTCAATTAGTGCTGCTGATGAGAAATTAACGACTTCACCGACATTTACATTAATGTTTGCTATGAACTCCTTGATTTTGGAATCAATTCCTGCAGCATAAACAGCACTGCCTAAAAATAGGATGTCAACATCCTCTGTCAATGGTTCATCCACGGTTTTTGCTTCAACATTGATTGCGGAGCCTATAGCTTCTGCAAGTTTTTTGGTATTTCCTGTTTTTGTGTAATATCTAATTGCTATTTTCATCTAAACACCTAAACTTATTTATATTTCTTAAATATAAAGTTTTGTTTAAAATTCAAGTGTTTCCAGAACCTTTGGAATCAATGTTTTACAGTTATGAGCTGATTTTTTAAATTCCTCAGGGTCTTGTGCGATTGATGGAAATGAATTGTAATGCATTGGAATAACGAATTTCGGATTAATCCATCTGGAGGCAATGGCTGCTTCCTGGGGATCCATTGTGAAAATATTTCCAATCGGCAGTAATGCAATATCCGGTTTGTAGATTTCTCCTATTACAAATTTCATGTCTGAGAACAATCCTGTGTCTCCTGCATGGAATACTTTTAAACCATCATCAAAAGTAAACAAAAAGCTTCCAGGATTGCCTGCATACTTGACATCTATTTCAAAGTCAAAAGTTGATGAGTGTTTTGCTTCAAGCATTCTTATTTCAACATCATCAATTCTGACAAATGCGCCATAATTTAATCCAATTGCATGAACTCCTTTTCGCTGCAGGTAAATGGATATCTCATAATTTGTTATCACCACTAAATTCGGATTGTTTCTTGCAATTTCCACCACATCTCCAAAATGGTCGGCATGTCCATGGGTTATGCAAATCACATCCGGATTGACATCACTTATTTTCAGGGGACAGGCAGGATTTGCTTGAATAAACGGGTCAACAAGGATGCCCAATCCATTATTTGATATTAATTCAAATGCTGAATGGCCCAACCATCTGAGTTTCATATTGCACAGACTCCATCGGCACAATTGTCAGTGTCCTTATCTTCATCAACTTCACTTTCATCAATGATTTGTGATAATACGCTTTTAAAATCATCATAGCTGAGTGCACCGGGGATTGAATATTTGCCGTCAAATAAATAGAATGGCACTGCATGGATTCCTGCTGAAAGTGCAATGTTTTCATCTTCCTCAACTTTGGAATTGTATAAGTCACTTTCCAGAACTTCCATTATTTCATCTTCACTTAAACCCGCTTCAATACCAATTTTAACAAGAACATTATGGTCTGCCAGTTTCAGATTTCTAACGAAATACGCATTAAAAAGCATTGTCGCCAATTTCTCAACTGATTCGGGATGTTTGGCCTGTGCCAATTTCATCAGTCTGTGGGCGTCACGGGTATTTGTGTATAATGTGCTTTCATATTTAAAGTCAATTCCCTCATCTGCTCCCAGCTGTGAAATCTGGTTTACCTGTTTTCTTGCATCCTCAATTGAAAGACCATATTTAACTGCAAATCTTTCAACAGTGGTTGACTGAACGTCATGAGGTGCATTCTGATCAAGTTCAAAGGCATGAATGTCAAAATCAACATCTAAATTCAAATCTTCAATTGCTCTTTTCAGTCTTGTATTTCCTATATAACAGTATGGGCAAGCAAAGTCGCTCCAGTATGTAATTTTCATTTTTGATACCTCAAAGAAATATTTAAAACATTTAATTAATAAATAATAAAGTAATTATAAAATTACTTGCTTGATAATATGGTTGAAAATAATATTTGTCCGATAGGCAATACTTTAGATGTATTTAACAGAAAATGGATATTCTGTATAATGTCCAATATTTACAATGGTAAAACACATTTTAACGAGTTTAAACAAATGAATCCGACAATCAGCAATCATGTCCTTGCCCAGACATTGAAATATATGGAGGAACAGAAACTGGTCACTAAAACAGTGATTGACGAGGTTCACAACAAAACAGAATATGCATTGACTGAAAAAGGATTGAAAACAAATAGGATATTGTATGAGATAACCTCTTATTTTTTTAATGAATTGGATGACGCCAGAAGCAAAGAGGAAAAGGAACAGCTTTTAAGTGAATATCGTGAAGTCTATGGAATATAGGTAAGTTTAAAATTACTTATTTCTTTTTATACTATTTTTTACTAATTACTTTACATGAAAACAATATTTGACAAATGTAAATTGGGAGATTTGACACTTAAAAGCAGAATAATCAGGACCGGATTGTGGGAATCTCAGCAAAATGATTTGGATGCAATCTATAACTGGTATGAAAAGATAGCTTCAAGTGGTGTCGGTTTAATCACTTCAGAATTATATTCAATTTATCCAAAAGACAAGTTTGCACAACATTCCTTTAAAATGGGGAACCCTAATTTTATGATCATGGCACGCAAGGTTGCTGAAATCACTCACAGCTACGGCGTTCCGATATTGGGTCAGGTTGAATTCATAAAATATAATCGTGGAATAGACCTTGATATCGGAGTTAATGATTTGACCATTGAAGATATTCGCCAAATCCAATCGGATATTATAGATGCCGCCCAAAAACTACAGGTTGCAGGCTTTGATGGCATACAGCTGTCTGTTGGAAATAATTTCTTTCTCTCAAAATTCATAAATCCCTATTATAATCAAAGAAATGACGATTACGGCGGAAATATCTTCAACCGCATGAGGATGGTATTGGAATTGGTTAAGGTGATGAAAGATAATCTTAATCTGCATGTGTCGGTTAAGGTGAACACTTTCGATGAGCGTAAGGATGGTTTTAACTCACATGAAAGCCTTGAAGCATGCAAACTGTTTGAAAAGGTCGGTGTTGATTCAATACAGGTGACAAGACCCTTGTCCCCTTTATATTTCACCAAAAAATTGTCCGGTGAAGGTGAACTTATGGAATACTCCACTAAACTGATCGATTCGGTTGACGTGCCGGTCATTGTCGGCGGCGGTTTCAGTAACATGCTGCACATGAATGAAATTTTAAACAACACCAATATTGAATTCCTGTCAATGTACCGTCCATTTGTAGCTCAGGAGGATTTCTTAAAGGATTGGAATGATAAAGGTTGCGGCGAGTCACAGTGTTTGAAATGCAATAACTGTTACCGGACCAAAACCAGCACCTGTTACCATTATGGTTAATTTAAATATTTTGTTTTTCAATATATGAATAATGCAATCCAATGATAATATTGACTTGATTATGGGAAATCCCAGAAAAGCCATTAACAGATTAGCTTTTCCAACCATTTTTTCAATGTTTTTAATGTTTTTAAACAATCTGATTGATAGTTTTTGGGTTTCAGGCATCAGTGCTGACGCATTGGCGGCACTTGGTTTTATGGCACCATTGTATTTGGTGATGATAGGTCTTGGCAATGGTGTGGGTGCAGGTGCCAACTCCCTGATTTCAAGGTATGTAGGGGCCAAGCAAATTGACGGGGCAAATAATGCGGTTATGCACTCAATAATTTTAACAGTTATAGTATCAATTATAGTTTTAATTGTAGGTGTATTCTTTTTAGATGATTTGGTGATATTGTTAGGTGCATCAGGTGTTAAGACATATTGCTTAAGTTATTGCCAAATCATATTTTTGCTAAATATTGTGTTCCTGCTTCCTAATGTAACTGCAAGTATCTTCCGGGCAGAGGGTAATGTTGCACGTGCAACCAATCCATTAATCCTGACTGCCATTTTGAACATGATTATCGACCCGATTTTGATTTACAGTTTAAATTTGGGAATTTTTGGAGCGGGACTGGCAACTGTAATTGCATCCCTGACAGGATATCTTTGGATGTTATATTGGATTTATATTAAAAAAGACACGTTTTTCAGGTTCAAATTCAATTCTTACAAACGTAAACCTGAAATATATAAGAAAATTCTTGTTGTTTCACTTCCTGCAGCAACAGAAGAAATCATATTCGCATTGGTGGCGATCATTCTTAATTTCCTAATCATGATTACTGCAGGAGTTGTGGAAGTTGCATCATTCACCATTGCATGGAGGCTAATAACAATCGCATTCATTCCCTGCATGGCAATAGGGATTGCAACGATAACGGTTTCAGGAGTTTCCTATGGTGCCCGAAACTGGCAAAACTTCAATGAAACAATTATATATTCTACATTAATTAGTCTGATAATAACCGTTTTAATCTGTCTGGTATTTTTTATATTCGCATATCCGATATGTGATTTGTTCAATTTTCAGGCGGACAATCCTGCATTGGTTCGAAGGGCAGCGGAAATATTGCAGATATTGGTATTCTATAACATGATGATATCATTTGGAGCAACTGCAGCATATGTCTATCAGGGAGTTGGATCAGGTTTCAAGTCACTTTCCCTAACAGTTCTCAGGGAATTGATTTTAAGCATGGTCTTTGCATATCTGTTGGGCATAGTATTCAATATGGGAGTCTTTGGAGTATATCTTGGTGCAATCATTGGAATGAATATGGGTTCGGTTATTGGATTTGCATTTATATGGATATTCAATATCAAATTCAAGAGGGTATGTCTAAATAGTTAAGATTTTTAAAGTTTAAAATTAAAATATATATTAAGGTGAGATTATGAAAAAAGAATCAAACGATTGGGATGACATTGGTGTCAACAGACGCAAAGGAGACCGGGCAATTTTTGAATCCAGATTGATTCAGAAAATATCTGACAGAATAGATTATGTAAGGGATGAAAGTAAAGAATTCTTATCTGACCTTGATGTAAGAGGAATTGATAATTTGGAAATTGATGAGCTTGGCGAAAAAGCACGAAACCATATTTCAGACATTGCAGATGATTTCTCAAGAATCAAATCTGAAGTGGTCGATTCAGATGACATTCCTGGGTTCATAAAAGGATATTCCCATGATGCCAAAAGGGCATTGAACAGGGATGAGGACTATGTAAGACGTGCTCAAAGAAGATTGGACAAACTCGATTCTGATGAACTTGTTGATGTATATAAAGCAAATATTAGGGTAATCGAGTTATGTGACAAGGCAATTAGGGTAAATAATTCAAATGCAGATGCATACTATTTAAAAGGACTTGCATTGGCTAATCTGGAGAAATTTCCTGAAGCCATTGAACAGTATGTCAATTCTTTAGCATTGAAAGATGATGAAAAAGTATGGTTGGCAATTGCTGAGGCAAATGCTCTTAACGGAGACTATGAAGATGCGATAAATGTATATGATTCTGTACTTGAAAAAGATGCTGATTCATTCGATGCCATCAAAGGTAAGGCATTGACTTACTATGCATCCGGAGACTACAAAAAGGCAGATGAAGAGTTTAAAAAGGCATCATCAATTGATTTTCTTGATGAATCATCTAAAAAAATATGGGATGAATGTTTGGAAAAAATCTAAATATTTTCCTTCATTTGTGAATTCAGAGTATTATAATAATAACCTTTAAGGGCAAGCAACTCTTCATGGGTTCCTTGCTCAATTATTTCACCATTTTCAATAACAATAATCTTATCGGCATTTCTTATGGTGGATAATCGATGTGCTATGATAAAACTGGTTTTACCTTCCATCAGCTTGTCCATTGCCTTTTGAATTAATTTTTCAGTTCTTGTATCCACACTGGATGTTGCTTCATCTAATATAAGAACCTCTTTTTTTGATAATATTGTTCTGGCTATTGTTAAAAGCTGCTTTTGACCGTGTGAAATGTTATCTGTGTCCTCATTCAGCACGCTTTCATAACCATCTTTGGATTGTCTTATGAAATTATCTGCATAAACCTGGCCGGCGGCATCAACAATCTCATCATCAGATGCATCCAAATTACCATAACGTATATTGTTGGCAACAGTATCTGAAAACAGCCATGAATCCTGCAAAACCATTCCAATAAGTGACCTCAAACTGTTCTTGTCAAATTCCTCAATATCAACGCCGTCGATTTTAATGGAACCTGAGTCAATGTCATAAAATCTCATGAGCAATTTGACAATTGTGGTTTTACCGGCACCGGTCTCACCTATGATTGCGATTTTATCTCCCTTTTTAACATCAAATGAAAGATTTTTAATTATCTTTTCATTTGGAGTATAGGAGAAGCTAACGTTTGTGAAAGTTATTCCTTCCTTAATTTCTGACATTTGTCTGTTTGAAGAATTTTCCTCATCTTCATACTCTAAAAATTCAAAGATACGTTCGCTTGCAGCCATTGCAGTTTGAATCTGGTTCATTACACGTGTAATCTGCTGAATAGGTCTTGTGAAACTTTGAGTATACTGGAAAAATGCCATAATGTCTCCGACGGCGATCACTCTTTGAAGCGTAAAAACAGCACCTAAAACAGCCACCACAACATATGTGAAATTGGATACGAAGTTCATCAAAGGACCATTTAAACTGGAATAGAATTGTGATTTCCATTCCTGAGTAAACCAGTTTTCATTATCGCTTTCGAACTTTTCCATGGAAATGTCCTCCTGATTGAATGCGCGAATTATGTCATGTCCTGTGAATGTTTCCTCGATTTGGCCGTTAAGCGAACCCTTAAACTCCAGCTGTTTTAAAAAATAACTTTGTGAGTATTTTGTCATGAATCTTATAAGCAGAAACGCAATAGGAATAAGGATTACGGTTGCAAGGGTCATCCAGACATTGATAAACAGCATCATGATGAAAACTCCAATAAGAGTAATTACCGCTGTTGTCAGCTGTATGAACGATTGGGTGATTCCGTTTTGGAGCGAATCAACATCATTGGTGACTCTTGATAGGATATCTCCCCTTTTGTTTTCTTCAACCTTTTCCATCGGAAGATGGAGGATTTTATTAATAATCCTTTCCCGTAGGTCATAGCTGATTTTTGTTGTCACTTCAATGAGAAATATGCTTTGAAGATATGAAAATACTGAGCTTACAATGTATAGGATGACTACGATTATCAGAATGTTTATCAGCGAGTCAACATCAATTGTGCCGGTGTTGTGAATCATGTTGTTGATTCCATCAAAGATTATGGTTGTTGCATTACCGATCATCAACGGTGCAATAATCGTAAACACCGTTGAGACAACTGCACAGATTACTGTCAGTATAAGTTTCCATTTATGGTCTTTTAATAGTGTTAAAATATTTCTGATTGCTTTTTTGTTGTCAACAGGTTTTTCCGGAGGCTTTCTTTTAAGCGGTCGTGGACTCATAGCAATGCCTCCATCTGGTCAATCTGGATATTTGCAATTTCCCTGTATATCTCACAGCTTTCAACCAGCTTTTCATGTGTGCCCCTATCTATTATCTCTCCGTTATCCACCACAAGGATTTCATCCGCATCCATTATTGTCGAAATTCTCTGGGACACGATTAAAATGGATGAATCCTTCAAGCCTTTCAGATTATTTTTTATGTTCCTTTCGGTATTCATGTCAAGCGCTGAAAAGCAGTCGTCAAACAGATAAAAATCATGATGGCCTATGATTGATCTTGCTATCGATAGGCGCTGCTTTTGACCTCCCGAAAAGTTGGATCCTCCCTGTGTGACTTCTTCACCCAGGTCATCTACAAAATCCACCTGTGCAAGTTCAAGAGCCCTTTTTATTTCTCCATCATCTGCATCAGCCTTTCCGACCTTCATATTTGATCTGACGTCGCCCTGAAATAGAATGGCCTTTTGGGGAGTGAATGAAATCCTTTCCCTTAGGCATTTCAGGTTCAAATCTTTAATATTCATGTCGTCAATGAGAATTTCACCGGAACTTGGATCCTGAAGGCGGGGAATCAAATTCAGTATTGTTGATTTTCCGCTGCCTGTTCCTCCAATGATTGCTGTGGTCTTGCCGGGCTTTAAGCTGAAGTTTATATCATTTAAAGTTTCCTTTTCACTTCCAGGATATCTGTATGAAACATGTCTGAATTCAATGGTCGGATTGGATGAGATATTTGTGATTTCACCGTCTGTTATTGTAATTTCAGTGTTTAGGACTTCACTGATACGCCTTGCGGATACAAGAAATCTTGGAAGCATTATTAAAAATCCTCCAATCATCAAAAAGGAAGTGATAATCTGGGTTGCATATTGGATGAAAGCTATTATGTCTCCAGTCAATATTCCGTTGTTTATGGCATCATATGCACCAAAATAAAGAATCAAAACAACCATCAGATTCATAATCAGGGTCATCAATGGAAGCATTATCAGTATGGTTTTGAATACATATATATTCACATCATAAAATTCCTTATTGACCTTTCGAAATTTCCTCTCTTCAAAATCCTGCCTTACAAATGCCTTGATTACAGGTATTCCTATCAGAATTTCCCTTGCGGTTTTATTGATTCTGTCGATTATTTCCTGGGTTATCTTAAAGTATGGAAGAACCCTCAGCATAACAATCACTAAAAGAACAATGACTGCAATAAAATTGACCAGGATAATCCATGATAAATTTGTCTGAAGCTCGAACACTTTGATTATACTTCCGATTCCTAAAAGCGGAGCGAATATCAGGGTTGTAAAAATAAAACCTAACACTCTCTGAAGCTGGTTGACATCATTTGTTGTCCGGGTAATTAATGATGAATGTGAAATGTCATTCAGCTCATGATTTGAGAATTTTAAAACCTTTCTGTAAATGATTTTCCTTAAATCCTTTGCATAACCTGAGGATACTCTGCTTGAAAAATAGGACACGCCAACAGTTGACAATGCAGATATTGCAACCATAACAAGCATTATGATTCCGAGGTTTATGATAAACTCAAAATTTGTATTTTGAATACCGATATTCACGATATCTGCTGTGTATTGGGGCAAGGTCAAATCACAGTAAACCTGAATTAATAGGAAAATGAAAATAAATAAGATTAGATGAATCTTATTTTTCATAGGTTTTAATAGTTTCTTCATAATTGCATTTAATATTGTGTTTTGTTAATTAAAAAATTTATGATTGGTATTAGGTTATTTAAATTTACTTTTTTTAATTTTGAAAATTATTACTTTATTGAAAAATTGTTTTTAATTAGTAAAATTATAATTAAATATAAATATTGATTTTATTTTATCAAATTTAGCTCAAATATTCTTTATACTTAATATTAACGGTAAATAATTTATATAACTCATAAAACAAGGTATAATTATGAAGAAAATTGATATTAAAAAATTAAAAATTATTAAAGCAAATTCTAAAATTTTGTCTGAAATTGATTTTGATTGTGGGGATGATGATCTAAAAGACAATTTTTTTGTAGGTTTGGATTCAGTAATTAAAAAACAGGGTATAAGAAACATTCCTATGTATAGAGACATTTGTGAAAAATTTAATTAATTTTCAATAAAATATTTAAATGGTTTGATATAATTATTAACCTCGGAGAATTTCATATGGCAAGTAAAGTTAATCCAACTCCAACTTTAACTGGAGAAGATGCTAAAAAATTCATTGAAAAATTAAAAACTCCTTCAACTAAGATGAATTGAGATCTCTAAAGGGGTCTGATGAAATATTTAATAAGCTTGAATATATTCCATAATATTTACAGATTTTTATCAAGCTTTTTTTAAAATATTACTATTTTTTTACAGAAACTTTTTCCATAAATCAGTCTGAAGCACACTATTTTTGCTGACTTCTTCTAATTTCAAAAACAGTTTCCATGGCATGGACAATGTCAGGTACTCATTTGGTATGAAGTGTTTCATTTTGCTTCTGCCGGCAAAGTCTATCGGTCCAAGAACGGGTTTTGGATTATCGCTGTCACTCTCCTTGAATGTAAAGCATCCTATTGTCTGGCAGGCTGATGCCTGAGGTGTTAGGATATAGGTGCCATCAAGTCTGAATGATGTGTTGATTTGAATAATGGCTGTCAGTTCAATCGGATTGACGGTAAAAACCACGGATTCGGGAATTTCACCATCTTTTAAATTTTCCAATCCCTTGAATATCACATATTGGCCTTCGTCATACACTGGCCTGTTTTTGATGCTTTCCTTTGCAGTTTCAAAATCACAGTATATTCTCTCGCCGTGCCTGAACATTTCCTGTGAATGTTTTGGCATATGGTTCAATCTTTCTTCATAAGCTTCTCTATCTGGTGCTGAATCAACACCAAGGGATAGGAATGTTGCCTGAAAATCAATCATATCTTCATTTGCAAATCCGCTTCCCCATCCAAAGCCTACATTGATTCCTCCACAGCTTATATGTTCACGACCGAAGTAGGTTGTCTTTCTTTTGGCTATGGTCTGTGCGACAAAACTCATCACACAACCTCCTTTTTCGCCTTTAGGTCCTATTGCATCTTCTGGTTTTTCATCGCTTTTGATTAAAGCAATCGGTGGAAATTTCATGTTTAATTCTTGTGATATCTTGCTTTGCATAATATTACCTCTTTTTAATTGTTTGTCTTCAATATCATATTAATGTTTGATTTTGGCATTTGGTTATTTTTTCATTTGAAAAAACCGAACATTTGAACAAATTTTAAAATATACTGTTATATGTTTGTCTATTTTTTACAATGTTTTTTCAAACTTAACATTCATTAAAAAAACTATAACATTTATATACTACTTAAACTAATTTAAGATAGGAATTCAGTGAGGTGAAAATAATGAAAAAAATTACTGTAGCAATATTAGCTTTAATCCTTGTGGGTTTGTTAATCCCAACTGGATTTGCAGCAGATTCCAATCTTGTAATAACTTATGGTGAAACTACCTATGCCAACAATGAATATAAATCCGTTGTTGATGCATTCTTTGTAAATCAGGCAAATGTTGATTTAAACAATGTGAACTCAAAAGTAATCACTGCAGATCAAGTAAATAAAGTGTCAAGTGGTATTACAGGTAAATCATATTCCTCAAATCAAATATACTCATCAGCATTCCTGGATTTAAACGACAATGATAATCTTGAGGTAAGTGTCGATAAATCTAAAATCACAACAATAACAGGCAACATGTACATTTCAGCCTTAAAATCCGCAGGTATTACCAGCGGGCATGTCTATGTGACAAGCCCTATGTCTGCCACAGGTGAATCCGCTCTTGCAGGAATAATGAATGCTTATGAGCAAGCAACTGATGTTGAAATTCCAGAAAACGTAAAAGAAGCTGCAAATGATGAAATCTATACTCAGGCAGAAATCGTTGAAAACTCAGGTGTGGACGCAGACAACTTATCAAAATTGGTTGATGATGTAAAACAGGAAGTCTCAAAAGGTAATATAACAGACCACGATTCTATCGTGAATATAATCAACAATCATGTTCAAAACAATAACATCAACATTACAAATGTTGATATTGAAAATCTGGCAGACACCATTCAACAGGTGCAAAACGTTCAGGGTGATGTCAACTACTACAAAGACAAAGTGAGCAGTTTTTTAAATGATGGAAATTCCACTGGAGGATTTTCACTTGACGGTCTTCTTGACTGGTTTAAATCATTGGTTAATGGGATTTAAATCCCATTTAATTCTTTTTTTCTGTAAAGCAAAACCTTTACACTATTTATATTGGTGCTGATATAAACATTAATATTGGTGAGAAGATGAGACATCTTAATATTTTAAAAATTTCAATCATTTTGATACTTTTGTTTGTAAGTATCTCATCAATATATGCTGCCGATCATTGCGAATCTCAACTGCATGATAATCTGGATGATGATTTAGAGTTGGATGAGGATCTTGATTTAGATGATGATTTGGATGAGGATCTTGATGAGGACTTGGACGATGATTTAGATGATGATTTAGATGATGATTTAGATGATGATTT
>NZ_CAMJUE010000035.1 GCF_946408925.1 uncultured Methanobrevibacter sp. | reverse complement strand
CCACAACCTTATCCAAATCACCATCAGTTATTCCAATTACAGGTATATCAAATCTATATAATATATCAGAAGATATCAAGGTAGTGTCATCTCCAACTGTAATTACCAGGCTGGAATCCCTAAATCTATAAACATCCTCTCCGGCATGATCTAAAAATGACACAATAAACCCATTATGCTTTTCATTAGAAATGATTCTTGGAGTAACTTTAGCATGCCTTAAAAGACCGGTTTTAATAATTGCCTCATCAAGATTAACTTCCCCCAGTTTTTCAAGCCCATGGGATTTGAGTTCACCTCCGATTATATCCACAATATGATTATCTTTCGCTATTAATATCAATTTATCCGAATCTGTCTTTCCAATAACCACACTATTTACCATAATATTTTCGCCGGGACTTACACCATGAACAATTCTCTGATTAAAACCCGCATCATCCTGTTTAATATGTTTATCGTAAACCTCATCAGGAGTAACAATATCCAAATTTAATTTACAGGACAAGTCCTCGGCAATTTCAATACCCTCATTCCAAGGAATTACACTCCCGTTAACTTCTCCCGGACGTTCAATTTGAATAACTGGAATATTATTTTGTGAAACCTTACCGACATAATGATTATAAACCTTATATCCGAAAACCTGACCTGTGACATCAGATTTTCCATAGTTCAAAAGAACGATTAAATCCACCCCCTCATCATGGAAAATTTTTAATGAGTCACTTGGAACCAGTTTTCTTGAAATGTCAATGACACCCTCCAGGCTAGCATCAATTACTGCAGTCCTGCCCATAGTTCCGCCAAGCCTTGCAAATACATCACCATAACTTTTAAGCAATTCAATCAAGTTTAAAGCATATCCCGAATCGATTATATTGGGACCATGAACAACAACGCCAATTCTCATTTATACACCTTAATTCTTTTTTTAAATATCCTTGAACCGCAAATTTCACAGTCATCAAAAGGATAATCCTCATCATATTCCTTTTTACAACCTTCACAAATTTTCTTCCAATTATAAATTCCCTTGATTCCATCAGTAATTACACCAGAATATGGAATATTCATAATTTTTAAAGTATTTTGAATAGTATAATCATCACTAATAACTTTAACATTGTGCCCTTCATCATACAACATGTATGCAAGTGAAATTAATTTTTTGTCAGCAAAAGATAACCTTAAAATATCACCGGATACAGATATAATATCATTAACACTTAATATATACTTTAAAGGCACATCTTGTATAATTAATTTTCCTTCTTCAAGTGCCATGTCAAATGTTAATTTTGATTTGAAATCTTTTATTTCAGTAGTAATTTCCGGAACTGTGAAATTATTATTAGAAATAAGTTTGAATCCATTTATAAAAGCTGATGCATCTAATACATAACATATTTCCATATTTTATATATTAGATTTATAAATTAATAAACATTAGCTATTAAAAAGATGCCTCTGCTTATTCAACAGAAGGTATTGGACAAATCCCTCATAAAATTGGGACAAATTTGGGACAAAATAGGGACATGTCTGGGACAAATATGGGATAAACTCGGTAAAGAGTTGGAAAAGATTTTGAATAAATTTGGAATAAAATTTGGAGATATTTGGGACGTATTTGGGAAAATATATTTAAATTTAACTAAGCAAACTAAGATTAACGAAAAATTTGTGGAAATTTGAAAAATTTCTATGAAAACAATCTCGGAGGAAATCATTAATGACTATCAATAATGACATAAACAATGATATAAAATTTCTTGCAAAATCCGAAATCAGATTAAAAATCTTAAGTGAACTTAATAAAAAACCGGATAATGTTCGTGGCCTTGTTAAAAAAACAAATATCGCATACAGTTCAGTTTCAAGTAATATCAGCAAGTTAGAGAAAAACAACTACATAACCAAGGTTAAAAACAAATATCATGTCAATCCAATGACACAAGTTTACTTCAAAAATTTGATGGACTTTAAAAACAGTGTTAAAATTGTTAATGACTACGATTCCTTTTGGAACAAACATAATCTCAACCAACTAAGCATCAATTCAGTAAAAAGAATAACCGATTTAAAAAATTCACAATTAATCGAAACTACTCCAATAGACATCTACAAGACACACAATACCATTAAAAAGCAAATGATAAAATCCAAGAAAGTACAGGCCATATTTCCTTATTTGCATCCAGAATATCCTGAATTAATTGAACAAGTCCTAATAAACGATGGATCAGTTGAATTAATTGTATCAAAAAGTATCTTTAAGGAACTAATATTTCGTGTTAATGACAATATAAGAAAAAAAGCAATAAAAAAAGGCAAATTAAAAGTATATAGTTTTAAAAGCGATTTGAATTTATATTTAACAATCTGTGATAAAACTATGAGTTTGGGACTATTCAAAAACGACGGCAGTTTTGACCAGAACAGGATACTGATTTCAAACGACCAAAAATCTTTTAAATGGGCACAGGAGTTATTCAACCACATTCAAAAACAGGTGAAACAATGACTGCTACAGACATTAAAAAAGAATTGAACGAGGAATTCAGTGGAGTTAAATATATTTTAACTTCCGGAATGAGGTCAAAGCTGCTCATCGCAATGTATGAAAGTCCAAAAAACCTTGATGAATTACGAAAGGAATTGAAAAAACCTTCAGCAACAATATTGCATGGATTGAAAGAATTGGAAACAATCAATTTAATCAAAAAAGTTCAAAAATATTATGAACTTACATCAAACGGTTTTCTATTGACCACCAACATGGTAAAGCTCATTGAAAACTGGTATGCGATAAACAAAAGCAAGATCTATTGGAACAGTCATGATTTATCAGGAATCCCTGACGGAATACTGAATGACATCTACTTATTAAAAAATGCTGAATATGTCAATTCAACAACAAGTGATTTATCCAATGCATTTAATACATACATTAAATTGATTTCAAAAGCTACAAAATTAAAAATCATTCTTCCAATTTACTCCGAAAACCATTTTAAACATTTGATAAAAGTTTTAAATGGCAATAAATTGAAAAAATTGGAACTGATAGTTAACGAAGAAATTATCGAATCAATTAATGAAAATATTGTATTAAAAAAAGAGTTGTTAATGAATAAAAAAGTGAATGTGAAATGCGTCAATAAAAAATTAAAAGTTTTTTTGACAATAAGTGACACATTTATGACACTGACTTTGTTTTTTAATGACGGACATTATGATGATTCACAAATATTAATTGCAAAAGATCAAAATGCAATTAAATGGGGGAAAACCCTTGCAAATAATTATAAAAAATAAATCGGAGGAATTTAATTGAGTGAACAAAGAACATTAATAAAATGGGACCTTTGCAACATTAAAGATAAAGATTTATTAAACTTAATTGTATGTAGAAAAGGTGGCGAAAATACGATAAAAATTCTAGAATGCATATTACAAAAACCTCAAAACACTAACCAACTAGCAAAAAAACTAAAATTGGACTATAAGACAGTAGCATATCATATAAACATCATTGAAGAGCATGAATACATTACAGCACAGACATTTCAGAAACGTACCTATTATTATCCAAGCAAAAAATTATTTAAATCTCTTAAAGAATATACTTTAGTAAAAGAATACATTAAATTTAAAAAACAAGATTAGGAGAAAATTCTCATGACAAGTGAAAGCGTTAAACAACATCACAAAGAATCATCAAATGATATCACTTGCGGTCTGATAACATTAAGTGATAGTAGAAAATCTGAAAAATTAGATTTGTCCGGAAAACACATTGCCGAAGAAGTGGAGTCAAGATATGTCTTAAAATCCAGAAGTTTAATTCCAGATGAAAAAGAAGATTTAATCAGCGAAATTGAAAAAATGATTTCCGAGGATATTGATGTGATATTAACCAACGGAGGAACCGGCCTGTCAACTCGCGATATAACCGTGGAAACCGTTGAATCACTTTTTGAGAAAAAAATTGATGGATTTGGAGAACTTTTTAGAGCAAAATCTTTTGACGAAGTCGGCTCAGCAGCTTTACTGTCAAGAGCTACAGCAGGAGTTTATAAAAAAACGATTATATTCTCCATGCCCGGATCACCTAATGCCGTGAAAACTGCGTTAGAAATAATTATTGATGAACTTCCCCATTTTGTCCATCATGTTAAAAAATGATGAAATTTAATTTTCATCATTCTCTTATTTTTTTAATCAAAAAATTCATTAACTTCTATTAATGGTTCAAGTTTAATCCCCTGTTTTTGAAATGCTTCAATGGCACCTTCCTGCCTGTCAACGACGACAAATGCCCTGACCACATTACCACCATTATCCTGAATGGCTTTAATGGCCTTAAGAAGTGATCCGCCAGTTGTGGAAACATCTTCAACAACAATAACATTATCATTAGGGTTTAATTCGCCTTCAATAAGTTTAGAAGTACCATAACCTTTTTTCTCTTTACGAATCATTAAAAGAGGCAATTTTGATTCTAAAGAAACTGCAGTAGCTATTGGGACTGCCCCCAAGGCAGGACCTGCAACCTTATCAATATTCTCATCTTTAATTTTATCAGTGATTAATTTAGAGATTGTTGATAAAATTTCAGGTTCGGTAATTGCCTTTTTCATGTTAATGTAATAGTTACTTTTTTTTCCAGAAGATAAAGTGAAATCACCTTGTAAAAACACTTCATTCTCCTTCAGTAATTCAATAAGATATTCTTTTGAAACCATTATAAATCATCTTCGCCTTTGAGTAAAATCTTATCTCCAATAACCTTTACAAGTTCCATTGGAACCAAATTTTCACTAGCTTTGATTTGTTCTGAAAATCCAGTTTTTTTAAGTACCAAATCAGTAATTTCATATGTATCTTTATCCAAAATAACATCAGAAACTTTTCCGACTATTTGAACATCAGCATCGAGAACTTCTTTTCCAAATAATTCATCTTTTATTCTCATTATAAAACACCTTTTTAATAATAATTAGATTTTAATATATATTAATAGTTTCTAAAAAAAGCAACAAAAGAAAAATTGTATTTAATACAAACAACATATTAACATCATTGAATATGGTGAATACATGGAAAAAGAAAAACTGACAGTTTCACAAATTAATGCATACATTAAAAAAAGAATGAGTATGGATCACGGATTGAAAAACATCTATGTTAAAGGAGAGATTTCAAATTATAAATCATATCCCCGAGGACATGACTATTTCACACTTAAAGATGAAGATTCACAACTAAAAGCGGTGATATATAACCATAGAAAAAGATTCCTGGAATTTGTCCCTGAAAATGGGATGAAAGTGATTGTTAAGGGAACAATTGAAGTATATGAAAAAAACGGATACTACCAGCTTAAAGCGAATTCAATAACCGAAGATGGGCTTGGACATTACCATATACTTTTTGAAAAATTAAAAAACAAACTCAAAGATGAAGGACTGTTTGATGAAAAATACAAAAAAGAAATACCAAAATATCCCAAACACATTGGAGTGGTTACCGCATCAAATGGCGCTGCAGTTAAGGACATCATTACAACAATTAAAAGAAGATATCCTTTATGTGAAATATTGATATTTCCGTCATTGGTTCAGGGAAAACAAGCCGCACCCCAAATCACAGCCCAAATTAAAAATGCTCAAAAATATGACCTTGACACCCTGATTATCGGACGTGGAGGAGGAAGCATTGAAGATTTATGGCCATTTAATGAAGAAATAGTTGCAAGAGCCATATTTGAATGCAAAACACCTATTATCAGTGCGGTAGGTCATGAAATTGATTTTACCATTGCAGATTTTGTTGCGGATTTGCGAGCCCCAACACCAACTGCAGCTGCCGAACTTGCAGTTCCGCAGATTAAAGAGTTAAAGAATAATGTTAACCAATTAACCAGACGTGCAAATAAATCAATGAACAAGATTATTCAAGACAAGAAAATAAATTTGAACAATATTACAGATAAGCAGATTATTAAAAATCCCGAATCCATTTATGACATTAAACAGATGCACCTTGACCATCTGATAAGCAACCTCAATAACTTTTCCAAGGCAATTATTTCAGAAAACAAAAATAAATTGAAAATTTTAGAGAAATCAAATATCTTTAAAAATCCAGAATCGATTTATAAATTGCAGAAAAACAGTCTAGAATCATTGATTAATTCACTTAATTATTCATCCAAAAATATCATTTCAACAAATAAAAACAAATTGAAGATAATTAAGAACAATACCGCTTTAAAAAATCCCAAAAAGATATATCATGAAAAACAGATATCATTAAACAATTATATAAACAGAATAGATTACTCTTCAAAGAAGATAATATCAGATAACAGAAACCAACTGGAAATAATAAAAAATTCAAAAATACTTAAAAATCCCAATGAAATAAAAATTAGAAAACAAAACCAATTATTGAATGAAATTGATAAACTAGAAATCCTCAATCCTTTATTAACATTAAAAAGAGGTTATTCAATTGCTAAAAGTGATGATAAAGTAATAACTTCCGTGAAAGATGTTAAAACCGGAGATGAAGTTGATATTAAATTGAATGACGGAATTATAAATACAAAGGTGATATAATGGAAAACATGAGTTTTGAAGAAAGTTTAGAAAAATTAGAAGATATTGTAAATAAGTTAGAAAAGGGCGATGTCCCATTAGATGATGCAATTGATGAATTTAACAAAGCAATGAACTTAGTTAAAATATGCAATGACAAATTGAATTCCGCTGAAGAGGCCATAGCAAAAATTGTTCAAGAAAATGGAGATTTGATTGAATTCAATTCTAACGAATAAAATAGTTTATCCAATATCCCAATAATTTTTTTATTGGATAACTATTACACTTTTCTTTCAGTTCCATTGCCAAATCATATGCCACCTGCTTTTGGATTAAATTGTTTTCAACCTCATCAAATAAGTTCAAAACAGATGTGGCAATAGCTACATTATCCTGTTTTTTTGAATCATTCTGCAGTTGCCTTATGAATTCCTGCTTATTGCAGTCCAGAGTATCATAAAATGTGTTAATATCCAGTTTATACCTGTTCAATCTAATCAATACATTGGATTGTGATTTGGATGTTAACCAAACCTGCTTTCCAATAGCTTCTGTAACTGCCTCAATGACAGATTTTCCAATTAATTCACCCAATTTAGAATGTTTTCCAGCATTTGTCAGTATATTGTCAGATTCTGCATTTGAAAAAATGGCAACACCGTCCGTGCCGGTCCCGGTTGCATAACCGTTTGAATACTGTGAAGGTATTTTCAAATTATTCAATGCGACTGTTTTTGCTTCAGTCACAGTCATGAATGCTTCAGTTAATGCTGATTTTTCCAATTTGACATTCGTTAAGAGAATTATATTTACTGTTCCGAACTGAAATTCACCGTTATGCTCCCAATATGATGCAGGATCACCCGCTCTTGAAGCATTAGTTCTAACTCCTGCAGTTACAATGGCCGTCACTTCTATGTTTTTGAATCTTTTATTAATTATACTCACATTTTTCATTTCAGCCAGAGTAATCAATCCGGTGGAATATTTTGAATCTATACCCAGCAAGTCACATTCATTTGTTAAATATTCATAAACGTCATGATTTTCCAAATAGTCAATTTTTTCCTGTGAGAGATGATGATTGAAAACAGATTTATATAACTCATTGGTTCCGGGATTTAGTTGTGATGTTGAAATTCCATTGCGGTTAACAGTGAAGTTTATTAAAATGGTGTCTTTCAAGTAAAAAATTTCATCATCATTAGATGTTTTAAAAATAAGTCTATTTGAATACATAAAAAAAGAAAAAAAGAAGATGTAATGAATTTACATCATTGGAGGCATTCCGCCCATTGCGGAAGGATCCATACCCATATCTTCAGGGCCTTTTGTTGATGCGATTACATCATCGATTCTTAAAATCATTTCAGCTGCTTCAGATGCAGATTGAATAGCTTGTTTTTTAACACGTTTAGGTTCGATTACACCAGCTTCTTTCATGTCTGCTACTTCACCAGTGAATACATCTAATCCCATGTAGAAGGAGTCTTCTTGTGCTGCTCTTAAGTCCACTAAGGAGTCGATGCTGTCTAAACCTGCGTTTTCAGCTAAGGTTTTTGGTACGATTTCTAAAGCTTCTGCAAATGCGTTTACTGCTAATTGTTCTCTTCCGGAAATGGATTCAGCGTAGTCTTTGAGTTTTTTAGCCATTGCGATTTCAGGAGCTCCTCCACCAGCAACAACTTTGTCGTCTTCTACGGTTGCTGCAACTACACCAATTGCATCTTCGATTGCTCTTACGATTTCATCTACGATGTGTTTGGTGGATCCTCTTACGAATAAGGTTACGGATTTTGCACCACTACAATCTTCTACGAAGATCATTTCTTCACCGGAGATTTTTCTTTCTTCAACAGTTCCAGCAATACCTAAGTCATCTTCAGTTAAGTCATCTAAGTTGGTAATGACACTAGCACCGGTTGCTCTGGATAATTTTTCAATATCTGATTTTTTAACTCTTCTTACTGCTAATACTCCAGCTTTGGATAAGTAGTGTTGTGCTAAGTCATCAATACCTTTCTGTGCGAATAATACATTAGCTCCTGCGTTAACAACTTTATCGACCATGTCTTTAACCATTTTTTCTTCTTGTTCGATGAAAGCTTGCATTTGTGCAGGGTCTGTGATTGTGATTTCAGCATCCATTTCGGTTTCTTTTACTTCTAATGGTGCGTTAACTAATGCGATTTTTGCATCTTTGATTTCTGATGGCATGCCAGGGTGTACTCTTTCTTTGTCTACAATTACACCTTCAACTAAGTTGGATTCTTCAACAACAGCTCCGTCTTTTTTCTCGATTTTGATGTTGTCTATGTCAACTTTGCCGTCTTCTTCCACTGCTTCTACAGCTTCTACGATTAATTTTGCTAATGGTTCACGTGCAGCTTCGGTTCCTTTACCAGTCATAGCAGTCATTGCTACTTTTAATAAAGTTTCGGAATCCACATCATCGATTGCAATTTCGTCTAAGATTTCTTGTGCTTTTTCAGCTGCTTTTCTGTATCCCATTGCAATGATTGTTGGGTGAATGTCAGAGTCGAGTAATCCTTCGGATTTTTTGAGTAATTCCCCAGCAATGATTACTGCAGTGGTGGTTCCGTCTCCAACTTCATCTTCTTGGGTTTTTGCCACTTCTACGAGCATTTTTGCTGCAGGGTGTTCGATATCCATTTCTTTTAAGATTGTTACACCGTCGTTGGTAACAACAATATCTCCAAGTCCGTCCACTAACATTTTGTCCATTCCTTTTGGACCTAATGTGGTTCTTACAGTTTCAGCTAATACTTTTCCAGCTAAAATGTTATTTCTTTGTGCATCTCTACCGACGGACCTATTAGTACCTTCAGGTAAAATAAAAATTGGTTGTCCTTGTGCCATTAATAATCACCTTTTTTTAGTTTTATAAAATAATTAGATCAGTTTAATTATCAACATGAGAAAATAAGTTTATAGTGTTGACTAAACCTTTCTACTTAATACATGAGTTTAAGGTTATATAAATACTTTATGGTATAAAGTAAACTAAAGTTAGAAAAAGGAAAATTAGAAAAGTGACTCAAAAATTAACCTTCGAAATATCAAAGGAACGGCCAACATTCACGATGATGAAACCCATATCAATCAAAATGATGATACTGCCAATCAATTATATTAAATTATATTTCAAGAACAAGAAAAAAAATAATGATAATGTAGGTATGGATAATGAAAAATAAATAATAAGTAAGATAGAATTTATCTACCTTGCTTTTTTTCTAATCTGAATGGAGGAGTTCTTTCGGGAGTTTCATAAGCCTCCTGCTCTTCCTGCAATTCGTTAAAGAAAGCATTAATCTCCTCTAAACGTTTAATTTTATCTTCTTTTCTTTGAAGTTCACTTTGAAGCCTTATATAGTCTTCACGTGAAACGCTATGCTCTTTAATATAACGAAGTTCATTATCACGAGCAGCAATTTCATTTTGTAGTTGATTTTGAAGAGTAATATGCTCTTCTTTAGAAACTGACCTTTCTTTTAAATACTGAATTTCACTGTCTCTTGCATCAATTTCATTGTCGAATCGAATTTTAAGAGACATGTAATCATCTTTAGGGACAGTGTTTTGTTGCAAATCATTGATTTGATCATCAAGGGATTTAATTTCTGAATCAAACTTGGATTGCAAATCATCATAATCTTTTTTAGGAACAGACTGTTGTTTTAAATTGGTAATTTCAGTATTCATCGCATTTATTTCAGATTCAAACTGAGTTTGAAGAGAGATATATTCATCTTTAGGAATTGTTTGCTGTTTTAAAATTTTTAATTCATTATTAATCTGATTAATTTCACTCTCTTTGATGCGAATTTCATTTTCTTTAAGCTCAATTTGCTTTTCAAGTTCTAAAATTTGAGTTTGTGATTCGACATTATTCTCCAATTTAATAATTTTAATTTTATAATCATCTATAGTCCTAGAAAGAGTATTAATCTGAGCTTCTTTTTCTGCAATGCTTTTATAAGCTTCATTTAATCTATCATTAACATCGGATAATTCTTTTTTCTTATAATCACGCAATTGTTCTGCAAAATATTCTTTTATTTCATCAAGAGAATTATTAACATAATCCAATTCATAAATACGATCCTCTTGATTTTTAATCAGAATATCCTTTTCTTCCAACTGTTTTTTCAAAAGATTAATCTCATCTTCAGCTTTAAATTTAATTACAGAAACTTCTTTTTCCTTATCTACAATGTCTTTTTCAAGTTCTTTTATCCTTTGAGGAGTTGTATCATTTGCCCGTTCCACTTCAAGCTCAGTTAATTCATATTTTAGTTTATTAAGCTCTAATAGGCAAGACCGAATTAAAGATTGTAGTGTATCCTTTTCAGCATCAATTCCTATTTCCATTCTATCCCTTAGTTAACAGTTTATCCCAATATCGGTTTCAAATTATTAAATTTTTATAAAATTTAAAACTCCGATATAATTTACAATATAATTCCTTGATATAAAATATTTATTTTATACTATTTAAATTAAACCCTTAAACTAATCAAAAAATGAAACAAAAAACATATAGAAAACTGAGAGAAAAATTAAAAAAAATTAAAAAAAATAGAAGAAATAAATTGATAAAATTAGAGTATTTTATCATTAATCAATTCAGCATTCAATATAGATGCTCCAGCAGCACCACGAATAGTATTGTGACCAACTAAAACATATTTGAAACTGTTATCAAATGCTGCATCTTTTCTTAACCTGCCAACAGTGACAGCCATACCATTGCTTGCATTCCTATCCATTCTCGGTTGAGGCCTGTCTGATTCCTCTTTGACAATGACGGGATTTTCAGGAGCTGAAAATAAATTAAGCTGTTGTGGCAAACCTTTGAAATTTGACATTTTATCAGCAACATCAGCAATGTCAAAATCATCAGCCAACTCAATAAATACCGCTTCAGTATGACCATCTATAACCGGCACCCTGTGACATGATGCACTTAATTTGAAATCTGCATTAACCACATCAGTACCATCGAATTTACCCAACAGATATAATGATTCACTTTCCATTTTTTCCTCTTCCCCACCAATATAAGGAACAAGATTATCCACAATGGCCATAGAAGGAACACCATTATAACCTGCACCAGACACAGCCTGCATGGTTGACACTCTAACTGATTTTACATCAAAATTATCAACAATTGGCTTTAATGTTAATGCCAATGCAATTGTGGAACAATTCGGATTGGTTACAATAAATCCATCCCAATCATTTTCCTTTTGTTGGGCATCAATCATGTCTAAGCATTCAGGATTGACTTCAGGAATTACTAAAGGTATATTTTTTTTCATCCTATGCGCACTGGCATTACTTGCAACAACATAATCTTTAGCAAACTCCTTTTCAACAGTAAGTGCAAAATCAGCCGGAAGTGATGAAAATACAATATCCACATCATCATCCATTGCTTTTGGATCTGTTTCAATAACTTCAATGTCTTTAACAGATTCGGGCATCTCATTATCCATATACCAAGTTGTAGCATCCTCATATCTTTTACCCGCAGACCTGGAAGAAGCGGCCAGTGCAGTAACTTCAAAATCCGGATGATTTTCAAGCAATTGTATAAATCTTTGACCAACCATTCCAGTAGCGCCTAAAACACCTACATTTACCATATAAAACACCTAATCTAATCCTAAAACATCATTCATACTGCTGACAATACCTTTTTCAGCATTCGGAACATATCTGATAGCCCTTATTACCCCAGCAATAAATACTTCTCTTGTATGTGCTTGGTGTTTGAGCTCTATTCTTTCTCCATCACCTACAAACATCACAGTGTGGTCTCCGACAATATCTCCACCACGAATTGCATGGATACCTATTTCTTCAGAAGTTCTTTTTCCAACTAAACCCTGTCTTCCATAAACTCCAACTTCTTCAGGGTCACGGTCTAATTCTTTGGCAATTACTTCAAAAGCGGTCATAGCGGTTCCAGATGGAGCATCCTGTTTTTGGTTGTGGTGCGCTTCAATAATTTCAATATCAAAATCATATAATAATGGAGCTAATTTTTTCAGAGTATTGAAAAATACATTTACTCCAATTGCCATATTTGAGGATATGACTGCAGGAACATTGTTTTCCTTAACATTTTGAATGTTTGATGCCATTTGTTCTTCACTGAATCCAGTAGTTCCAACTACAACCCCAACACCACATGAAGTTGCAGTTTTAATTGTTTCAACTGCAGCATGAGCTATAGTAAAGTCAACAAGCACATCAGGTTTTGAAGCTTTTAATGTTTCTTCCAAATTTTCAGCACCTACAATTTCAATTCCAAGTTCACCTATTCCTGCCTGAACACCTGCATCTCTGCCGGCTAAAGGAGTGTTTGGAATTTCAATAGCTGCAACTACTTCCATATCATCTTGTTCTGTGATTTTTCTAATAATTCCGGAGCCCATTCTTCCTGCTGCTCCGGTTACTGCTACCTTAATCATAATATTACCAACTTAAATTAATCCTGAATCTTTTAAAGCTTTTTTAAGCACTTCCAAATTTTCCTCTTTCATATCAGCCAACGGTTGTTTGAATGGTCCTGCAGGCAATCCCATTAATCTCATTGCAGTTTTAACAGGAACTGGATTTGTTTCAATGAATAATGCTCTGATCAATTCGACCATTTCATAGTGAAGTTCCATTGCTCTTGTATAATCATCATTCAATATGCTGTCAACCATTAAAACCATTCTTTTAGCATCAACATTAGCGGAAGCTGAAATCACACCTGTAGCACCAACCGCCATAAGAGGCAATGTTAAAGAGTCTTCTCCTGAAAGAATATTGAAGTCATCTTCAAGTCCTTCATGAGTCAATGCCCTGTAAATGTCTGATACTTTATCCACACTTCCACTAGCTTCTTTAACAGCATCAATACCATCAATTTTAGCTAATTCAACAATGGTATCGACATCCATATTAAGACCTGTACGGGAGGGTACGTTATAAGTTATAATCGGAATGTCAGTTTGATCTGCAATTGTCCTATAATGTTCAATTACCGCATGCTGTTGTGGTTTGTTATAATAAGGAGTAATCAGCAACGCAGAATCTGCACCTGCATCTTCCGCATATTTTGTTAAGGACAATGCTTCTGAGGTAGCATTACTTCCGGTTCCTGCGACAGTTTCAACTCTGCCATCAACTTCATCAATTAAGATGTCGATTATTTTCTGATGGTCTTCATGATTGACGGTAGCGGATTCTCCGGTAGTTCCCGCACCAACCAATCCTGTGACACCCTTGTCGATTAAGTAATTAATGTTGAATCTGAATCCTTCCTCATCAATCTCCAAATCTTTAGTGAATGGAGTTACCATTGCAACATATGTTCCTTCAAAATTCATTCTAAAACCTCTTTAATTAATTCACGTGCTTTTTCACCATTTTCCCAGTCAACAAATAGTACAACTGCAGTTTGTGATGAAATAATTTCGACTATATTGATTTCATTTTTTCTTAGTGGTTCTGTAATATCTGAAATTATTCCCGGTGTGTCAATAATATCAGGACTTACAAATGTAATCATTGCAGTGTCTCTTCCAAGTGAAAGAGAACTTAATACATCAGTTTCAATTACAACCTGATGCAACAAATGATATGCCTTGTTGGAATCGGATTTTTCAACAAAAGCAGTGATTGAATTTTGACCTGCTGAAATGCCGAAAATGTTAATATCTGAATCAGCGAGTTTTCCGGACAAATTAGCTATCAGACCGGTTTTTTTAAGCATTGCTTCTCCAACAATAGCTATAAGTGAAATAGGATTCTTGTACATGGTTATACACTTCATCATATCACCTTCAAAAGGACCTATAATACGGGTACCTTTAGCGGATAAGTCACCATGTTCGAAATTGATTATCTTTGCAGAAATGGATGGATCTTTATATTTCAATGCATGAGGGTGAAGAACTTGAGCTCCATGAGTAGCCAAATCTCTCATTTCTTCAACAGAGATTTCATCAAGCAGTTGTGCTTCTTCAATTTTATTAGGATCAGTTGACATTACCCCTTCAACATCTGTGACAATTACCACTTCATTAGCATCCAAACAATGGCCAAGTAAAAATCCGGTAATATCACTTCCTCCCCTACCGAGAGTGGTAACCTCACCAGAAGGACCCTGTCCTAAAAATCCGCAGATTACAGGTATGATACCCTGATTAATCAAATTTTTAATTCCGTCCATTTTTTTATTAGTGGTATTGAAATCTATACTGGCATCCAGGGAATTGGAATCAGTTATAATTGGCCATAAATCACTATATGGATCAATATATTCGGATTTTACTCCTAATGATTCAATAGTTGCTGCGAATAATCTGACACTTGTTAACTCACCCATAGCCATTATTTCTGCCTTCTGTTTATCGGTTAAACTAGCACCTATAGCTTCGTCAGATAATCCGATAAGTTCATCAGTAGTCTTGTTTACTGCTGAAACTACAACTACCACCTGAGAACCTTTCATATATTCATTTACTACGGACTGCGCCGCTTTTCTAATTCTGGAACCGTTACCAACCGAGGTTCCACCAAATTTTGCTACTATCAAATCCATTTAAGTTCACCTATTTCTTTAAAGTATTAATTGAAATTTTGTTCATAATATCAACTAAACAAAATATACATATCTATTTCTATTTAACCATATTAATATACTTTCATAAATAAAATCAGAAAATAAGTTAAAAAGATATTAAATTAAAAAAAAGTTATAAAAAAAGAGTGAAAAATATGAAAAAAGCTTAGTCCTGGGTTTGTTCTAACCTTACAAGCCTTGTAACATATCCTGCAATTTTATTTCTTAAATGTTTAGTACTTACAGTGGAGTATTCTTGAACTAATTTTTTATTTTCTTCAAAATCAGTAGTGAAAACACCTTTATGAGTTTCAATAAGTTCTTTTGCTAAACGTTTAACAAATGAAGTTCTAATATTGCCCATTAACATTCCTCCTTAAAATTTCTTTCTGCTCATTTTTACTTAACATAGTTAGCATATTTACGATTTGATTAATAATATCAACATCAAGATTATTTTCCCTAGCTATCCTCTCGACTTTTTCATGAATTGCATCTTCCCTATTCTTATCAAAAATAGGTTTTCCAAGATACTCCTTAGAACGTGCAATATCCTTTGCAAGAGAAGTTCTTTCGGAAATCAAATCAAATAACGCATTATCAATTTCATCAATACGTTTTCTGGATTTATTGAGAAGTAGTTCTGCTTCTTCTTTATTTTTAAAAGATAAAATATCATCATTACTTTTCAAAAAATCACCAAATTGATAATAATATAATTTATTCCCATCATAGTATATAAACTATATGTTTAGTATTTAAATCAATGAATTGAATTTCAAAAATGACTTCATCATTGACAGTGACTTTGCAGGTGTTCCCTTTGCAATCTTGCCGTGAGGTGTTATCACCTCACAGGTCACTGCAGGAATACCCTTCAGGCTGACAGTGTCTTCCAATGCACCAGGATATTCATCACCAGCAAGATTATAAATCAGATATTTAACTTTACTATTTTTAGAAATGTATTTAGCCATTTCTGCACTTTGAGCTGTCGGATGATATGTTCCCATAGCTACATCTTTTCCAGGTTTTCCACCGGGTTTTGTGCAATGAAAATCTCCATAAGCCTTACATTTGAATTTGGTAATTAAATTAACTGTTTTATAAGAAATTGTCCCTTTTTTATTAGCCAATTTATTTAAATGAACACCATTATAATCCCTTACATTTTTTGCAGTGCCCTTGGGATTCATAAACGGCATGATGTAAACCGTTCCCCTGATGGGATGACCTTCAAGATATTTTATCAGTTTCATCGCCGCCACTTGGGATGAAAGCTCATTGCCGTGAACCCCTGCAGTGATGAAAACCACATTGCCGCTTCCGCCCTTGAACTTTATAACAGGAGCTCCCTTTTTGGCGGCCTTTACCATTCTTTTAACCAGCGCAGATTTTGGAATGTTCTTTTTAATCCTTTTGTTCTTAATTATGTCAGCACCGGATTTCCATTTGTAAATCTTGATATTATATGCATTTTTGATGTTTATTGTATTTTTCCGGCAATTCCATCAGAAAAATAATTAATCTTGTATTTTCCTGCATCTAACTTAAATGAAACACTTGCAACCCCTTTAGAGTTAGAATTAGCAACATACTGCTTGCCGTTAATATTAAATGTAACTGATTTGTCTTTCAACGGTTTTCCGTTCTTACTCAATAGTTTAACTGAAAAAGTTGTTTTCAAACCATACCTTGAGGTTACATCCTTGGCAGAAAACTTTGAAACCAAATTGGTGCCATCTGATGATTTTTCAATTAAGTTTTCATTTTGGGAAAGTGCACATTCATGAGAGGAGTTACTGTTATCAACAGCTTGAAGTTCAATATTTTGTGTTTCCAATGAACTTCCATTAAAATCAGACGAAGAAATAATGCCTGTGCTGTTTTCACCTGCACTAACTGCCGAAACGGTTAAAAATAAAAATAAAATAATTAAAAAAATTTTTCGCATAATCAGACCACATCCCTATATTACCGAATTGAATTTCAACAATGCCTCCATCATAGTGTAGGATGTCCTGACAGTTTTTGAAGTTACTGTGTTATGCGGAAGCATTACTTCACAAATGACGCCAGGAACGCCTTTTTTGTTGACATTATCTATCAGTGCACCAGTAAATTGATCTCCTGCATTTTTATAAAGTCTTTTGTTGACTTTTGCATACTTGGCAATGTAGTTGGCCATTGCATGACATTTTTTAACAGGATTTTTAAATCCCATTACAATATTTTTCCCAGGCAGTCCCCCAGGCTGTGTGGTATGGAAATCGCCATAATCATCAGCATGACATTTTACAACAAGCTTTACTATCTTATTTGATATTGTTCCTGATTTATGGGCAACCCTATTGTAATCCACTCCGGTATGTCTTACCTTATGAGAAATCGCTTTGATATTAACAAATGGAATGATATAAACAGTTCCTTTAATTGGAGTTTTGGTGAGATGATTGATCAGTTTCATCCCTGCAACCTGTGAAGACATTTCATTTCCATGAACACCAACTGTGAAAAATACTGTTTTACCTTCACCTCCTTCAAATTTCAGTAGAGGATTACCTTTTTTGGTGGCTGCAACAGCTTTTTTAACCCATTTATTGTTAGGCATGTTCTTTTTAATTAATTTAACCTTTGAGATATCTCCTTTATTGCCCCATTTCAATATGGTCATGGTGACCTTATTGTATACAGTATAAGTGTTTTTACCTGTTAAATCATCAACAGAGTATTGGATTGTGTATTTTCCAGCATTGAAATTGAGTTTTAATGTTGCAATCCCTTTATTATTTGTTTTAATATTATAAACTTTATTTTTAATCTTAAACTGGACTTGCTTGCCAACTATAACCCCACCTGATTTGTCGACAAGTTTTAAATTGTATTGTGCAGTTGTCCCATAAGTTGATTTAATGTTTTTGGCGGTTGCCTTATATGGAATCTGACTTATACTATTGGAATTGCCGTCACCAGACCGGTTTGAATCTGAATAACCATCGACTTTTTCCTTATCCTCCAAGCGAACATCATTTTTCCCGCCAACATCAACAAGTTCTGTTCCCACATTATCGTTTCCCAATGGGCAATCCGATAAAGTCATGTTTTAATTTGCTGAAACTGCAGAAACACTGATTAAAACAGCTGCCAGCAGCAGCAAAACAAATATTCTTTTCATAATAATTTACATCCGTCATTATCAACTTTTGTTTCAAATATCTGCCCTTCATATTTCATCCAAGATTCCTTAACATCATCTATTGATTCTTCACTAACAACTGCAGTGAAAGCGGAACCGGTACCTGACAGGCCTGATGCCAAAGCTCCAGATTGCAAAGCATCAATGGCAATTGATGAATTGAATCCCAATGTTGATGCATAAATCAATCCATTTAAATTAATTGCCTTGAAATAATCTTTTTTACATGCAAAATCATATGCGGTTTCAACCAATGGCGCCAAGACTTTCATACGCTCAACATTTGAATCACCGGATTTTGAATGGAAATTAGGCATATATATTAAGATAGGATAATCGTCCATTTTTTCTTTAATGATGAATTTTCGGTTTTTATTATCAGTTACGACAACACCTCCAAAGTAAGATGCCGTTGCATCATCAAAAGAACCTGTAATTGTAACACCGGCATCAAGTGATGCATCAATTGCCAAATTAATCACTTCAAGGTCTTTTAAAGGTTTTAAATCGAATTCTTCGGCAATGATTTGGGAAGTTACTTTAACGATTGCATTTGATGAAGCGCTACTGCTTGAAAGACCTGATGCCATAGGGAGCAAAGACTCTGTTTTTAAACTGATTCCAAATTCGTTTTGATCAACACCATAATGGTTGAAAACTTTTTTGACACACAATTCCATCAGTTCAGTGTCTGCACCCACATCATTGCTGCATTCAATACCATAAGAAATTGCCTTGGCATAACATTTGATATCCAGACCTATGCCGAATGCAGATCCAAAACCTGTCGCTATCGCATTGATTATTGTTGCCGAACCTGGAGACCTTACTGTTTTTTTCATTATTTAACCTCATCATATGGAATGTCCACTTCTGAAAAGTCCAATGCCCTGTTTCTTGCATTCATGGATAAAACCACTCTGAAATTTTCATCATTAATAATTTTATCAATTGCTTTAGCTATTGAGGATACTTTTTTCGGATTTACAAACAACCCCACATCATCGTTAATGATTTCAGTTATTCCACCAACATCACTTCCGATTACTGGTTTTCCACAGGCCAGTGCCTCAATTAAAACCAGCCCAAAACTTTCTGAAAATGAAGGTAAAATTAAAACATCACAGCTTGGAATGACATTTTCCACATCACTTCTTGAGCCTGTAAAAATCACATCACGAATGTTTTCCTCTTTAACTTTTTTTGTGAGATTTTTATACAGCGGCCCGTCGCCAACGACAACCAGATAATAATCACTATTTGCAATCTTTTTAGCTTCAAGGAGAGAATCGACATTTTTCCTTTTAATCAGATTGCCGACAAACATGACAATAGGCTTGTCTGTCAGTTTATGTTCATCTTTAAAAGTAGTGTTCTGTTTGGGGGAAAATTTGTCAATGTCAACGGAATTCCATGAAAGCTTTATCTTATCGGCAATTCCCACAACACCTGTTGCAACTATTTCATGTTTTAATGCATTGCTCACTGCAAAAACGCCATCAGCATCTTTTAATACATTTCTGATAGTTGAACGAATCCATGGCTGTGACTTATACAGCTCAAACATGTCAGAACCATGGGCAGTGACATAAGTTTTGATGTTATGTTTTTTTCCAACTTCAACAGCGGCCGCACCTGCCGGAAACAGGTAATGACCGTGGATAATGTCAATATCCTCTTTTTCAAGGAGTTTTTCAAGTGCCTTTTTGGCATTTTTCTTAAACATCAAACCCCGAACACCGGGAATGTTCAACCCTTTGGTGCCGATGACATGAATTCCATCAATGTCTTTGATTTCCTTGTGAGGATAGGTTATTACATAGACTTCATGGCCCTCTTCAACCAATTTTTTAGAAAGAGTGTGTATATGAACTCCCACCCCTCCGAAATGTGGTGGAAACTGACCTACCATAGCGATTTTCATAAAAATAAAACTCCAAA
>NZ_CAMJUE010000034.1 GCF_946408925.1 uncultured Methanobrevibacter sp. | reverse complement strand
AAAGTGTAGCTATTTACTCTGATGCAGACAAAACTTCTCTTTATACAAATTATGCTAATGAAAGTTATCCGTTAGGAAATCCTTCACCGGCACAATCATATTTAAATATTGAAAAAATTATTGATATCGCACTCGAATCCGGTGCTGATGCAATTCACCCCGGTTATGGGTTTTTAGCTGAAAACGCTAAATTCGGGGAAGCCTGTGAAAAAAACGGAATTAAACTAATTGGACCAAGTGGAGATGTAATTAACAAAATGGGAGATAAAATTACATCAAAAGCGCTTATGAAAAAAGCAGGAGTTCCAGTCATTGAAGGAACACCTGAAGGAGTGACAGATATCGAAGAAGCAAAAGAAATTGCGGCACAAATAGGATATCCTGTTATTGTAAAAGCATCAGCAGGTGGTGGAGGAATTGGTATGCGTGCAGTTTACGAAGAAGAAGAACTTGTACGTGCAATTGAAGCTACACAATCTGTTGCGGCAACAAACTTTGGTGATTCAACAGTATTCATTGAAAAATACCTTGAAAAACCAAGACACATTGAATTCCAATTGCTTGCTGACGAACACGGAAATGTGATTCATGTGGGAGACCGAGAATGTTCTATTCAAAGAAGACATCAGAAACTCCTAGAAGAAGCTCCATCCCCAATTATGACTGAAGAGTTAAGGGAACAGATGGGAGGAAGTGCGGTTAAAGCTGCAGAATACATCGGATACAAAAGTGCAGGAACCGTTGAATTCTTATATGATAATGGAGAATACTACTTCCTTGAAATGAATACCCGTATTCAGGTAGAACACCCAATTACCGAATTAGTCACCAACACAGATTTGATTAAAGAACAAATTAAAATCGCCAATGGTGATGAATTAACATACGATCAAAAAGACATTAAAGTAACAGGACATGCAATAGAATGCCGTATCAATGCTGAAGATCCTCTTAATGACTTTTCACCAAACCCAGGTAAAATCACAGGTTACAGGTCTCCTGGTGGACCAGGCGTACGTTTAGACAGTGGAGTATATATGAATTACACTATCCCAACATTTTATGACTCAATGATTTCCAAATTGATTACATACGGAAGAAACAGAGACGATGCAATGAATAAAATGAAAAGGGCACTAAGCGAATACATCATTTTAGGTGTCAAAACAACAATTCCTTTCCATAAAGCAGTTCTTAGAAATCCTAATTTCATTTCAGGTAACTTGAATACCCATTTCATTGATAATTATAAAGAAAGTATTGATGAAGAAATGGTCAATGTTATTGCAGAAGATTTAGAATATGTGAATAAGTTAAAATCAACATTCATGCCGGCTAAAAAAATAGCTGCAATTTCAGCAGCTGTTGGAAATTATTTAACTGCAGCAAATAAAGAGATACAGAAAAAATAATTTCTGGAGCAAATTAATGAAAAATGAGATTATTAACTTATTGAAAAAAGAAGGCAAAATCCCCAATGAAATTAATGATGCAAACATTAATGAATTTGCGGATTTGATTAAAGAAATTGGAAAAAGAAAAACACAACATCTTAAAGCCTCTGAAATTTCAAAAGAATTGAATACCCGACTCATTGGAAAAGATTTATATATTTTCAATGAAGTCGGTTCAACAAACACTCTTGCCAAATACTTATCGGAAAATGACATTGAAAATGGAAGCATAATCATTTCTGAAAAGCAAAATGCCGCAAGAGGAAGATCCGGAAAATCATGGGAATCTCCATTGGGAGGAATATGGTTATCAATCATATTAAATCCAAATGTGGATTCCTCCAAAATCCATCTTATAACCTTAGCCACAGGCGTTGCAGTTGCTAAAAGCCTTAAAAGAATAGGCATTGAAAATCCCGAAATCAAATGGCCAAATGACATTATGATTAACGGAAAAAAAGTCTGTGGAATTTTAACCGAAGCCATTACTAAATTTAATTCAATAAAAATCGTCATTGTTGGTGTTGGAATTGATGCCAATTTAAGTATTGAAGATTTACCCGAAGAACTGCAGAATACCACAACCACCCTCGAAAATGAACTTGAAAAGAAAGTTGATGAAAATAAATTAATTAGAATATTTCTTGAAGAATTTGAAAGAATTTATGAAATATATTCTCATGAAAAATATGAAGAGATTCTGAAAGACTGGAGAAAATCTTCATACAGCATTGGAAAAATTGTTGAAGTGAAAAAACCAAAAAACAAATCCTATGATGGGTATGTTGTTGGAATCTCAAAAGATGGTGGATTAATTATTGAAAAATATGACGGTACACTGGAAAAAGTAATTTCCGGTGAATGCATAATTAAAAATTAAATATTATTTTTTTACATTCATCTTCATTTGGAATGACTTCCAATAACTCCTCAAATGAAGATTCAATTTTTAAAGACAAATCCTTTAAATTTAAATTAAATGCATCCTGTGTTGACAGGTCAAATCTTAGTGTGGCTGATGCTCCAGGCATGCCTACAGCAGGAATAGTAATTATACCATAGTTTTTAAGAAGAATTAATGAAAATACGAATGCCAAGTCGTTATCAGACAAATTATGAGAAACATTTATTTCCAAAGCCAAACCTTCAGGAGTAATCATTACACCTGTTGGAGTTTTTTGAAAATTTTCGAATTTTTGGTTTAATAGATTAAATAATTCATCTTTCCTTTCAAAACTGTTAACCAAATTATCCGCATTAAAATTTTTAATTCCATTTACCATTGCAAGCACAGCAGGAGGTTGCGCTTCAAGTCCAAACTGATTAACTTTTACTTTAATACTATTAATTAAATCAGCTTGTCCAGCCATCAATCCTCCTCTTGGACCTGGCATTAATTTATCAGTACTTGTAATTGCAATATCCGCTCCCAAATCACATGCACGAGCCTGGTTAAATACAACTGTTCTAAGTCTTGCTCCTGATGCATCATCAACCATGACAGGAATATCTTTTTCATGCGCCATTTCAATTATCTTTTTAAATTCCTCTTCATCAATTACTTTATGATCCATTGTCGAACCGGTTATAACAACTAATGAGGTATTCTCAGGTATTGAAAACTCTTCAAAAACATCAGTTTCAAAGTAGTTCGCACCAACCAAACTGCAACTACGGGGAATTGATGGATGAGCAGGCAATTGCGCAAGGTAATGGACTACATTAGTATCTTTTTTGACTAATGTTAAAATAGTGGCAAGTATTCCAGAAGAAGTTCTATTTAAGGGAATGACTTTTTCACCACCCATATGTGCAATTCCAACTTCCTGAAGAGCATCTTCAAAAATAGCCGGACCCACATAAGTTTCAAGAAGACTTAACTCCGATGGTGTTGCAATGAATCCTCCGGATAAACCGGTTAAATCAAATAAGGATTCACGCCCATTATTTTCAACAATATCTTTAATAATGGATAGTGCATTTTCCCTTTTTTTAACTTCATCTAAAGAATCTTTTATAATCATTTAATCAGAGTCATCTAATTGCACTTTATAATCATCAAAGAATTCTACAATTGATTTTAATTGTTTTTCAGTGACTTCCACATTTACATATTCATCGTCTTCAGGAATTCCGTAGAAATAATCAGCAAACAAAACCTTACCTTCCGGAGAAGTGATTATTGTTATTCCATCAGTAAGCTTGTCAGGATTCTTGTTTTGGAATTCAAGCTCTAATGAAATTCCAATTTTTTCAGAAAACTTAGCCTTTTCTTCAGGTTCCCTATTACATTTTCTAATTTTGGTCATTCTTGATTTTAATTTTTTTTCTGCTTGTTCATTAATATCCGCCATAAAAAACACTTCCTCCAAATTGTATCATACAAATAATAATTTAAACTATACTATAAACTAATCTCATATATAAGTATTATTATTTAATTAAAATTCAATCATATAAACTATTACCCTCACTGTCCATTGCAACAATAAGCGGTCCAAAATCCTTAACTTTTAAATTCCACATTGCTTCAGGCATTCCTAAATCCAACCAGTCCACACTTTCAATTTCTTCAACCGCATCAACATATAATGCTGCACAACCTCCAGTAGCCACCACATATAATGCATTATTTCTAACCAATGCTTCGCGCACAGTATCATCCATTCCTCCCTTACCGATGACTATTTTTGGACCCATATCCAAAACATCACTTTGATAAGGGTTCATTCGCATAGAAGTGGTCGGACCTATTGCCACCATTTGATATTTACCATCTTTTTTAGTTATGATTGGTCCTGCATGGAATAATACTGCACCTTCAATATCTAATGGGGCTCCTTGTTCTATAAGACGTTTATGAGCCTGGTCTCTTGCAGTCAATATGTTACCAGTTAAATAAACAACATCGCCTGCTTTTAATTCATTTAAATTTTCATCTTTGATTGGGACATTTAATTTTTTTTCCATTTATCCACCTTATCCGATAATAATATTTTTATTAAAAAAAAATATAACTATAAATATATAAAATTTTTTGATTTAATAAATTTAATGGCCAAATAGTAATAGATGATAATTATGTCAAGTATGAGTAATGTTGCGGGACTATCAAAGTATATTAAAACACTTCCAAAAACAAAATATTCGATAATCGGAATAGTTTTAATAAGTTTTATAATCGGCAGTGTTTATTATCTTATTGATTTAACCCCCAATGTTGGACTGATTGAAGATTTCATATATGGAGGAATATTCGGATTAACCGTTCTCGGAATTACTTCAATCATGAGCGGAGCACTAACCCAACAGATAATCAGTACACTCCACGGAATCAACGTAACAATTAAACATTCAATGTTTCTATCATGCATTTCCATGACCATATTGGGAATATTCGTTATCATCGGATGCATCATATCCCATTTAATTAATGTTGATATCTTCATAAATTCAATGTTGTTCGCATGTGTTTTGATATATGGATTCACAACATTAGTTTTCTGGGCAACCGCCAAGATTAGATTCACGGTAGCTGCAATAACCGGTTTTATTCAACCTGCCCTCATTATAGCAATGTATATTTCAATAACATTCCTGTTTATTGATACAAGTTTTATAGGACCTATCATATTCCAAATCATTCTTAAAGCATTAGTTGCATCAATAATATTTATTTTAGCCATTTATGCATTTATTAAAATCATAGCTTCACCATTCAAGAAGAATTTGGGAATTGGAGTTTTAGACCTTTTAAGCTTATTTATAGCACATCTGAATGAAGGATCCAATTCACTTGAAGGGTTATTTGAAAATATGAGCGAACCTATTGATACAATAGTCACATTTGTCAGCTTTAAAAATGAAAATGGAATTAAGGCATTATTCATATCACCCTCCGTACACCCCGGACCTTTAGGTGATTTAGGAGGATCCAACATGCCAACAATTCTTGCAAATAAGTTTGATCACTTTACAATGGTGGCACACGGACCTTCAACACATGATTTCAATCCTATCGCAGTTTCAGAGATAGATAAAATTGAAAAAAGTGTAAAAAATGGTTTGAACAATATTGAATATTCAAATACTGCAAGCAGATTTGTACGATATAAAAGTGAAAAGGCAAAAATTGGTGTTCAATTTTTCAATGAGGGAATGCTGATATTATCTACTTTTGCTCCCGAAGCAGTGGACGATATCGAATTTGGCGTTGGATTGACAATGATGACCCAAAGCAGAAATCATTGCAATGTTAAAGACTCCATAATTGTTGACTGTCACAATTCATTTACACCTGAAAGTGGAGAGGTTTTGCCGGGAAACCCTGAAGTGTTCCAGTTAATTGACGTTATTGACACCATAAATCCCGATCCGGAAAAATATGAAATCAAAGTCGGATGCTACTCTGATGACATGAAAACATTAGATAAGCATGAGGGAATTGGTGAAAGTGGAATCAAAACAATGATTATTGAAGTTAACGGACAAAGAACCGCATATGTATTATTTGACGCCAATAACATGGAAATTGGATTTAGACAGGAAATCATCGAAGCCGTGAAAGATTTAGAAATTGATGAAATTGAAGTCATGACTACCGATACCCATACAGTGAATACCCTTTCAAGAGGATATAATCCTATAGGCATTGCAAAAAGAGCTGAAATTATAGAATACGTTAGAACCAGTATTGTTGAAGCGATTAAAGATTTAGAAAAAGTAGAAGTTGGAACTGGAACTCAAAAAATTAAGAATCTTAATACATTCGGACCTAAAAACTCAACCGAATTGATTTCAACAATCAGTTCAGTTGTGGCGGTCAGCAAGATTATAGCCCCAGTTTTACTTATTACATCATTATTTATAACATTCATCTGGATTTTCTACGGCGGATTATAAGTACATTACAAATAATGTGTATGAGATAACCCATGTGAAAAAGAATGGTGAAATTCCATCCCATAACCATTGGCTGAATCCTGAAATTTCGTCACCAGCAATTCTTTGGGATAATTGACCAATAAAATATAATATTATTACTGCAACAAAGAATGCAAATACATCATTCTTAAATCCGAACCATCCTGCGGTTAAAGCTGCTGAAAGGCCAGCAGCAACAAGTCCCGCTACAATGTGCATACTTGTAACTTTGATAGTGGCATCCATATATACCCTCCGTTAAATTAAATATATTAATATAATTTTAGTGATTATAATATATTAAGGTATTGATTAAAAAAGGTGTTTGATAATGAAATCCATGTCTAATGTTGATATTTTTACAATAACAAATGAACTGAACAAGTTGTTAACTGGTGCTCGAGTCGATAAATCATTTCAACCAACAAAAGATATTGTTGTTATGAGATTCCATGTTCCTGGAACTGGAAGAGTTGATTTGGTAATGCAATGTGGGTCCAGAATACATACCAGCCAATATCCACTTGAAAATCCAACCACTCCTCCAACATTTCCCATGCTTTTGAGAAAAAGAGTCAAGGGAGCTCATGTTGAAAGCATCAAACAACACAACTTTGACCGTGTTGTTGAGATAAAAGTGAAAAAGGACAAATATTATACAATCATCGTAGAATTGTTTGATAAAGGAAATATAATCCTTTTGGATGATGAAAACAACATCATACTGCCTCTTAAAAGAAAACGTTTGAGTAACAGAGACATAAGTTCCAAAATTGAATATGCATTTCCTGAAGAAAGGGGAATCAATCCAATCGATACAAATGAGAACGAATTTAATGATCTGTTTAAGGATGAAGGAAGCGATGTTGTAAGAACTCTTGCCAGAAATGGACTTGGAAGCCTATATGCGGAAGAAATTATCAAAAGGGCAAATGAAATAACCGAGATTGAAAAGAACACACCAAATAATGAATTGACTAACGAACAATTAAATGCACTATACTGCGGATTTAAAAAATTATTCAATAACTTAACTGAGGGAAACATTAAACCGCAAATTGTGAAAAAGGAATCTAAAGAGGATGTTGTTGCGCTAGACTTAGTTAAATATGATGATTTTGATAAAACCTATTTTGAAAACTTCAATGAAGCATGTGATGAATTTTACTCCAAAAAAGTTAATGCCAGCATTAAAAATGTTAAGGAGTCTGCATGGAATAAAAAAGTAAACAAGTTTGAAAAACGGTTACGTTTACAAGAAGAAACACTAGATAATTTTTACAAAACCATTGAAGAAAGTCAACATAAAGGAGAGGTTATTTATTCTAATTACACAACAATTGAAAATATAGTTAATGTTGTAAACAATGCTAGGAGTAACGACTACTCTTTTAATGAAATTGGAAAAACATTGAAAAAAGCAAAAAAAGACGGTATGGATGAGGCTCAAATTTATGAATCAATTGATAAATTAGGTGTTTTAACCCTGAAAATTGATGGCACATCATTAAATATTGATCCGAAATTAACAATACCTGAAAATGCTGAAAATTATTATGAAAAAGCAAAAAAAGCTAAAAGAAAAACAAAAGGTGCGCAAATAGCAATTGAAAATACCAAAAAACAATTGGAAAAGATTAAATCCAAAAAAGATATTGCAATGGAAAACATTTCAACACCAAAAAAGAGAGTTAAGAAAAATCTTAAATGGTTTGAAAAATTAAGATGGTTTTTAAGTTCCGATGGCCACCTTGTCATCGGAGGACGTGATGCAAACAGCAATGAAAATGTTGTAAAGAAATATCTAGAACCAAATGACATTTACCTACATGCAGATATACATGGTGCATCATCAACTGCCATAAAATTAAATGGAGATAAACCAAATGACACACTCCTTAAAGAATCAGGTGAGTTTGCGGCATCCTTTTCATCTGCTTGGTCAATGGGTTTCACATCTCAAGACGTCTTTTGGGTGAATCCGGACCAAGTATCAAAAACCCCCGAAGCAGGAGAATTTTTAGCCAAAGGATCATTTGTCATAAGAGGTCATAGAAACTACATTAGAGGTGCCCGAGTGAAACTGGCCATAGGGATAGTGGATTATGAAGGAAAAAGAATAATGGTCGGTCCAATAGAAGCTCTTGAAGCCCATTGCGATAATTTCGTAGTTTTAAAACCAGGGTTTACCAAAAAAGAGGCAATAGCTAAAAAAATCATTCATAAAATAAATGAAGACGATATATTGACATTAGATGATATCATACGCGTTTTGCCTTCCGGAAAATGCGACATAGATGAAGAGTACCATCAAAGAAAAAAATATGAAAAAAATTAATCCTGATACAAGTCAGGATTAAATTCAAAATATTCATCAGGATTCATAACCACAACATCAATGTTAGGGTTGAACTGACTTACAAAATTAGCGAAAATTGCAGGATCCTGTTCTATAGGCGGAAATGTGTTATAGTGCATTGGAATAACCACTTTTGGATTCATCCACATTGTACCGAGAGCCGCTTCAAAAGGACCCATAGTGAATTTGTCACCAATAGGAACCATCACAACATCAGGTTTATAAATTGCACCGACAATATCTTTCATATCACCGAATAATCCAGTATCTCCACAATGATAAATTTTAGTTCCATCTTCAAAAGTTATTAAAAAGCTTGCTGCAGTTCCTCCAGGGACTATTTCTTCAACCATGTCAATATCAGAAGAATGTTTAGCTTCAAGCATAGTAAATTTAATATTTCTGAATATGAAAGAACCTCCTATATTAACACTAATGTTTCTTATACCTTGTTTTGCTAAAAAGAGTGAAATTTCATGGATACAGGCAATAGGTGCATTAGTACTGTTAGAGATTTCTAAAGCATCACCGAAATGGTCAGAATGTCCATGAGTAAGTAAAATAATATCTGGATTTAACTCTTCAACCGGAACTTCACAAGCAGGATTGTTGCTAATAAAAGGATCAATCAATATTCGCACATCATCATCACTTATAATTTCAAAAGCGGAATGTCCAAGCCATCTAATTTCCATTAAGCTACACCACCATTAGCACCCATGATAATATTTTCATCAAGATTGGATGCAATATTCCAGGTTTTTTCAAAGTCTGCTCGAATATTTGAAATGGAATTCCTATCACTGTAAATAGCTCCATATTCAATATTGCCATTACCTTCAGAGATAATCATCGCATGTGAATCATCAGTAATTAAATTAATTGAATGAACTTTAGGGACTGTTTTAATGTGAACTCCCTGTTTTAAAAGAGATGAAATTAAAAACATGTAAGACATATCTGAAACATCAAACTCATTAATTATCACTCTTGAATAAATAGTTGGAACATGAGATAAAAATCTATCAGATAAGTCATTTAATGATGGAATTTCTAACATTATTTCCTTATTAACATTAACTGCTAAATTATCAAAAGCCTCTTGGGATGTTAAAACACCCTGATCGGAAATCACATAACTATTAAGTGATTTTGGAACAGGCAAACTTTCAGGATTGTTAATATCTATTTTGATTTCACGGGCCGGAACTTCAGGAGCAACTTCAGTTGGAATATCCCTAACAGGTTCTGCAACAGATGTATCCTCTGCTAAAGCACGTTGGATTTCACTGGATTTGTCCACAGGTTCAACGATGACTTCAGGATATTCTTCTGCGAAGTAATCCTCAGTTCTCCTTTTAGGAGCTCGAGTAACTTTTAATGGTTTGCCATAGTGAGGAGTGAACTCAAGTTCATTGTCAAAATTCATTTCCTCTTCCTGCTGTGGAGCAACATTTAGTACTGCTTTTGATTCATCATATTCATAATCATCATTAAAGTAACTACCATCGGAACTTGGATAATCGCCAACATCCAACTCACTGTATTGTGAATCATCATAATCATTAAATTCTTTTCTAACTTTCAATGGTCCTTTAGATGATGCGTCTTTAGATTTCCTATCAAAAGTTCCTAATGAAGGTCCTTTTACTTCCCTAGATTCTAAAAATTCTTTAATTTTATCAGTAGTCCTATCCGCATTAGATTCAACAAAATAACTTACAATAAGAATTATACCCACAATTGAGATAATCAAACCGACAATTAGAAGGATATCAAGTAAGTTATAGATTGCTGTTTCATATGCAATGAGAACACCAATCACGAACAAAATAAAACCTGAAACTAATTTTATTGTATTTCCCACGTTTTCACCCTTATCAATTATTATCACTCTATTATTTAACTACTAATTAATATATTAAAAACCATTTATAAAGTTAATGGTTAAAAAAAGGAAAAATAAATGAAAAAATGTCAAAGTAATACTTTTTTAAAAAATAGTAATATTAATATAGTAAAAAATCTAAAATAAAATTGGTGAAAAAAATGAAAAAAATGAAACAATTCATGAATGAAAATTCAGGCCAAGGTGCAGCAGAATACATACTTCTGTTCGGAGGAGTTATTGTTATTGCATTACTTGCATTAACAATATACAGATCATACATGAACACAAGTGATGTCAGCTTAAAAGCAAAAGACGACATCATAGATGTTCGAAACACCATACTAGACAACAGAACCCATGTTTAGAAAAAAACTTGACAACAAAGGCCAGGGAAGTGCTGAATTAATCTTAATTATAGGAGGATTAATAATTATCGTACTCCTTGTAGGAAGTTACATTTCACAAATAACCGATCAAACTCAAAATCAAATTGCAGATTTGATAAAACAAGAAAGAGATTTTTTAATAAATAAAATATGAAAATAGAGAGCATTACTCTCTATTTTCCTACTAATAATGTATTTAATATTTCATTCCAGGAATCAGAATTAATATTATCCAGCTTCATTGATGTTCTGGATAAAACTCTAATATTCTGCGGACATGCTGTAACACAAGCCCCACATAAATTACAGAAGTCCAAATTTGTAATGGATTTTCCATCAACAATTGTAACCGCATTGCATGGACATACATCCTGACATGCATGACATGAATCGCCTTTACAAATATTTTCATCAGTTTCAGCCAATTCCAAAGTACCTTCAAACGGTTTACTAATAGAAATTGCATCAACCGGACAAATTTCCGAACACCATGAACAGTTTACACAAGAAGACTCCAATATGAATATTTCACCTGAAACTTTTGGAATTTCAATCTCATCAGAGTACATGCAAGTTGAACAAATTTGTTTAATTGCACTTTCAGGGCAGACTCTCTTACAAATACCACAGAAAATACATTTAGACAAATCAACTTCTATAGAATTATTAACTATATCATTACTGGTTGTTGGAATATTTTTAAGTGTAATTGCGCCAGCAGGACACATGTCTGCACAAAATGAACAGAAGATACATTGTTCATCATCAATATCAATTTCACCCCTTACCAAATCTGCAGGATTTGGAAGCTCTCTTTTGAAAATAATTGAGTCTTGAGGACAAACCGAACGGCATCTGCCACAGTAAATGCAATTTTCCTCATCCACTTTTGATTCGACATTCCAAACCGGATATGATTTAATGTCTTTAACATCAGTTCCATTAATAGATAAAGATAATGAATCAAATGGACATGCTATGGAACATAATCCGCAAAATACACAGGAATCTTTATTTACAGAAACCAAATCCATTTCTATTAAACCACGTGCAATTGGAACTATCGGCCCCAATCTTAAAGAATCTGTAGGACATGTGTCAACACAAATCCCACATCCAACACAGTTATGGTCATTATAATATAACCTTCGGTGTTCTTCACCACTTCTCTCTATATTAAACATATTATCCCTCATGCTTTTGAAATAGCTTGATTTGGACAGTTTTGTATACAAAGATCACAATCATCACAGTTTTCAGGAACAATTTTTACATCGCCATTTTCTTCTATGATTGCACCTTGTTCACAAAGTTTAATGCATAGACCTTGTACAGGACAATTTTCAATGTGTCCGCATACATCTGCGTCTATTTTTACTGCCATATAACCACCTCACATACATAAAAAAATTATTTTTATGTCAATTAATTTTATATCGAAATGAACATATAAACATATCGATTCGAATTTGAATTATTTGATGAATTTCCCATTTTGATTAATTTCACCACATCTGATACGTGTTGAAGAAATAGGATTTCCATCATAGGCAAGTACAAAACTAACAACAACAATATCCAAAGGTTTCATTCCTTTTGAGAGTCTGATTTCATTAATCTTAACTGCAGTGGGCTCAGTCTCTTCACTGACAACAATTGCTTCAATACTTCCATCATATATTGTTGTTCCATAAGGATCATCTAAAGGAACTACAATAAAATTAGATTTGTCTGAAAAAAAAGATTTAAGATTTGCAATTCTCTCTTTACAAGAATCTATATCTCCCTTTAATCCTCCAAAAGCATCAGAAGTAACTCCAATTTCAATTTCGTTGCCTATTTCAAAAGCAGTAGACAATAACTTTTTATGCCCATCATGAAATTTATCGAATGTTCCACCCACAGCAACTTTCTTATATTTTTTGGAATTCATAATATTGTCCTAATTAGTTTGATAATTAATTATCTATTAAAACTGATATATAAAGGCATGAAAAAATAGAATTAAAAAAAAATAAAAAGGTAGTTAATTAGAATGGCAAACTTGAATAATAAGCCTGAAGCCTATAAGAATGTGTATTCCAATTAGCTACACTACCTAACGAGTTCCTAGAACTTGTAGCATCAGCAACGGTCCAAGTATTACCAACTAACACTTGAGCCCACACATGCCCATAAGTATTTCCACTTGAAAAGTGACAGGTACCATGAACATATCTGGCAGCCAATCCTGCAGACCTATACATTGCAACAAGCAAATGAGCATGGTCAACACAATTACCTGATCCGGCATTTAATGTGCCTACAGCACCGTGCCTGGTATTATAATAGAAACTGTATGATATTGTATCTCTTACATAATTGAAAATTTTAGCTGCTTTTTCCTTTTCACTCTTACAATCTTTTGTTAACTTGAGCACTAACTTCTTGATTTTAGCATTGTTAACTTCACAGTTATTAGAAGCTGCCAAGTACGCTGCCAAATTACTAATAGTGTTTTTAAAGTTTAATACTCCAGTTATTGACGAAGATGAACTGGATAAAGATTTAACTGATACATAAGCAGGCATTTTATCATTGTTTTGATAAGAAACCAAAACATTTGATAATGCGCTAACAACACCATTATAACCAATTGTTCCTATTTTAGAACTTACAGAATTAGGCATTTTACCTTTTGATTCTGCAGTTTTAACAATACTTTTTGCTACACCAAGATAATCCCTTAAATAACCCATATCAGTTGCTGATTTAGGTTTGGAAGGATTATCAATAATTTTAATAGTGATGACTTTTTTGTTGCCCGCTTTCAGATTTACAATAGCTTTTGAAACTAAGTATAAATAATCGGCAGTCTTGAATGAAGCATCACCTATTTTAACTGTTGAAGGTAACTTATGATTTTTAGAAATATAACTCTTAACTGTTTTTGAAGCAGCAAGTATATTCTTAATAGTTACCGTATTTGAAACATAAATTTTTGATGAACCTTTAATTGAATCCTGACTAAATTGGATAGTGTGAGAGCCTTGAGACAAGACGCCAAGACTAACTTTAGCCATACCTTTTGAATCGGTTTTGGACTTTGAAACCTTACCGTTAAAAGTGAATTTAACTTCCTTATTTTTAACAGGATTATTTCTTTCATCAACTAATTTAACAGAATAAGTCGCCTTGCTTCCGATGGACACATGCATATTTTCAGCTATGAATTTATTACCTTTAACCAAAATGTGTTTTGAAACAGGGGCGGACTTATAAAATGGGTCTGCAAGAATACTTTTAACTGAATAGTAACCCGCATCTTGAGTTATCTTCAATTTTGCAACACCTTTCGAATCAGTCTTATAAGTATAAGATTTACCGTTAATTGTGGATTTTACAATAACATCCTTAAGAACATGACCGGAATTATCCTTAACGGTTACCTTATAACTGGACCCGTCATTTGCCTTCATGGTCATGTCACTTGCAGTAATCTTTGCAACCAATTTTAGAATTATAATCTTATTGGAACCGTAACTGTAATATTTTGTTCCTTTTTTTGAATAAGAATACTTGACAACATAATTGCCAGGATCGATGTCTTTTAAAGAAAGGGTTGCAGTACCTTTACCATTAGTTTTAGAGAGTGTGGTTTTTCCACCTAATGTGAATTTAATAAATTTATTTGGTACAGCCTGACCATTGCTTTTTGTTAATTTGACTTTGAAATCTGATCCATCATTATAATACATCACAACAATTGAAGATGTTAATTTTGTTTTAGCATCAGCAACAATTATAGTTGCACTACCTGTCTTTGAATAAAGATTTTTATTACCGTTATACCTATAAGTGATTTTATATGTACCTTTAGCAAGAACCGGAATAGTTATACTGGCTTTCCCGTTCGCATTGGTCTTTGAGGTTACAGTTTTACCATTATAAGTGAAAGTAATCTTTTTATTTTTAAGTAATACATTATGTTTTGATTTTAAAACAACACTGAATGATGATTTCTTATTTGCATGGACAAATGTTTTATCATTTGCGTCAAATTTAGTTGAATCCTTTTTAACAACAATTTTATGTGATACCTGCTCCTTAGAGTAAGGATTTATTGCAGTGATATCATAATTGCCGGCAGCCAAATAAATATTAATACTGGCAACACCATTGTTGTCAGTTGTTTTGGTATAAGTTTTTCCACCAACTCTGAAAGTGACTTTTGCATTTGTCAATAAAGAGCCATCTTTCCAGAAAGTTGCTGAATACTTAGATGCAGTCCCATAATATTTATTTAAATCACTTCCAACTACAGAAGATGATACTTTAACTTTCTTTGAAAGTGAAGATGAAGAGTAATCTGAGTTACCTCCATAACTTAATGAAATGGTATATGTTCCAACTTTCAGGCTTTCTGTTTTAATTGAAGCAATACCCTTGCCATTAGTGAATCCTGAATAAGATTTTTTATTCACAGTTAAAGAAATTTTCTGATTGGATAAAATATTACCGTTTTTATCTTTTAAAGTAACATCAAAAATGGTAGCTGATTTTGAATAATGAGTATCAGCTATGCTTAAACTTGTAGATACCGGATTTGAAGCAATAACACTTGACTGAGATGAACTGTCAGCACTAACTATATTGTCACTTGAACTATCAGAAACAACACTATCAGCGCTTGAGCTAGTTGAACCCAAAGTATTTTCCCCAGATGCTCCAACATCATTGGAAGTTGATCCGTTTTGTTTATTATCCTCATAATATGAATCGGCACTTTTTTCTAGAACCTCATCACCAGGATAATCTCCCAAATTATCATCATGAGAATTAACTATATTAGTTTCTGAGATAGAAACCTCGTTAGAAATTTCTAATTTATTGTTTAGAGATAATGAATCCTCATTATCATCCATTAAATTTGAATCTTCTGTATTTAAAACATTAATTGAATCTGCAGCATTAACCGCTCCTATAACAAGGAACAACATTAACACAAAAGACATAATTAATGATCTATTTTTTATCGAAATTTTTCCACCTCTTGGTTCTCATTACGAAAATTTTATAGTAAAATATGATTATACTAAATATAGTATTTCATAATGAGTGGATAAAGATTATAATGCTTATCTTATATAAATGTTTTTAAAAGCCCAATGTGAAAAAAACCGATTTAAATTGCTCAAATCAAGAAAAATAGTCTAAAATAAAATAATATTACTTAATACAAGGAAAAATAAATTAGATTATACTATAAAAATATTAAATATCTTAAATATTAAATAAAATTTTAACAATTGAACAAAAAATGAAATTTTAATTTGATTAATTTTTATAGAAAAAAATACATAAAATTAAATGGTTATAATAAAATCAAAAAAAATATTGTGCCAATATTAAAAAATGACCTCAAATAAGAAAAGCATGTTGAAAAATAACTAAAAATATGTAAAAACTAAAAAACAAAAAAAAGTTGATTTAATGTTATTTGAAAAGAACATCTTTCAAAAGAATTATAAAAAAGTCGGTGTAAGATTTGGATTGAGTTATCCGAATATTTATAGAACTGCAATGTCCTCATTAGGTTATAATATTTTATATAATTTGATTAATGAACGTGAGGATACTTGGTGTGAAAGAATAATTTATCCAGACATTAAGTCACTTGAATCAAATACTCCCCTCAGGTTTTTCGACATAATAAGCTTCACAATACAGTTTGAAGAGGATTATTTTAATGTCTTAGAAATGTTGAAAGATACTGGAATTCCGCTAAAACGAAAAAATCGGAGTGCAAATGATCCTTTAATTATTGCAGGAGGTCCGTGTGTAACTGCAAATCCAATGCCCTTGTCAGATTATATTGACATATTCATTATTGGAGAAGGAGAGAAAGCCATTAATGATTTAATAGATGTTTATAAAAATTCAAAAGACAAAGATTTGAAAAAGTTTCTAGAAATTGATGGAGTTTACATTCCCAAATTCGACAATGAAACAAAAATAAATATTATAAACAATATGGACGAAACTTACCATATAACTCAGCCAATCATTAATAAAAGTGATGACGAGGATTATCAAAGCATTTTCAACAATACAATAATGTTAAATGTATCCAGAGGATGTACCAGAGGCTGCAGATTTTGCATGTCAGGTTATCTATACCGCCCCATAAGAGAAACAAATTGGAAAAAATTAATTGACATAGCTCTTGAAACCCGTAAAAATACAAACATTAACAAAATAACATTAATCGGAGCTGCCGTTTCAGATTACAGTGACTTAGACAAATTAATAACTGGTCTTGAAAATGAAGGTTTTCAGATTTCAACACCATCGCTTAGAATCGAAACGATTTCAAAAGAAACTATGGAAACATTGAAAAAAAGTGGTTTGAAAACAATTACATTAGCTCCCGAATCAATTAGCAGATTGAGAAAAGTAATCAATAAGGACATACTAGAAAAAAAAATTTTTACAGTAATAAAAAATGCAGTTGAATTGGACTTCAATATTAAATTATATTTCTTAATCGGAATCCCAACTGAAAGTGACGAGGATATTCATGAGCTTTGTGAATATATGAAAAAAATTGCAAATATGCATACAAATCCGAAAAAAGTGAAATTCAGTATCAATCCAGTAATTCCAAAACCGCATACTCCTCTTCAATGGGAAGGTTATGATTTCAAAGACATTAAAAAGAAAACAAGATATATAAAAAAGGAAATGAAAAATTACAACATCAAATGTGAAAGTCCTAAAAAAGGATTAATCCAATATGTATTATCCTGTGGAGACAGAGACATTGGAGAGATTATTGAAAAATCACTAACAAAAGAAGTTACTCTTAAAGAATGGAGAGAACTGACACCAAAATACGATATTGATGATCCTCTACCCTGGAACAATATCGATATTGGACTGACCAACCGATTTTTAAAAATTGAACATAAAAGACTTAGAAATTTAAAGCAAACACCATGGTGTGAAACTTCTCCATGCTACAATTGTGGAGCATGCGAAAAATAATTACTAGAAAAAAATAAATTTACTATAATAATATATAATTATAATAAGTGAGGTAAAATTATGATAAATCCTGCAAGTAGAACAAAACTAATTGAATTATCACAAATAAGAAAAATGTTTGAAGCAACAAAACCTGATGCTATAAACCTTGGAATTGGAGAACCAGATTTTGATGTTCCCCAAAATATAAAAGATGCAATGAAAAAATCAATTGATGAAAACCAAACTCATTACACTCCAAACAAGGGATATGTTGAACTTAGAGAAGAAATAGTGAAAAAATTCAAGAAAGACAATGGCATTGCAACTGATGCTGAAAATGTTATTGTCACAGTTGGAGCCAGTGAAGCATTATATGCAAGCACACAAGCATTCATAGAACCTGGTGATGAAGTGATTTTGCCCGATCCAAGTTTTTTATTATATGAAGCTGTTCTGAATCTGGCAGGTGGAAAAATAATACCTGTTGATTGTAAAATGGAAAATGAATTTAAATTAAAATCAGAAGATGTATATGAAAAGATAACTCCAAAAACTAAAGCAATAATATTAAATTCACCTTCAAACCCGACAGGAGCAGTGATGGAGAAAGAAGACATAAAAGCAATTGCAGATTTATCAATGGACCATGATTTTTTAATTATTTCAGATGAAATCTATGAAAAAATAATTTATGACAAGAAACATTATTCTCCTGCAAAATACAGCGACAATGTTATAACAATCAACGGATTTTCAAAAACTTATGCAATGACCGGATTGAGAGTTGGTTATCTGACAGCTAATGAAAATTATACTGAAGAGATATTCAAAATACATCAGAACAGCATTGCCTGTGCCAATTCTACCGCCCAAAAAGGAGCCTATGAAGCATTAACCGGGCCTCAGGATGAAGTTCACAAAATGGTAAATGAATTTAAGAACAGAAGAAATCTGATTGTTTCAAGATTGAATGAAATGGGATATGAAACAGTAAACGCCGAAGGAGCATTTTACGTATTTCCTAAAATTGAAGATAAAAATTTTGTTAAAAAAGCCAGTGATGCAGGAGTGATTACCGTTTCAGGAGCGGCATTCGGATCAAATGGTGAAAACCACATTAGAATGTCATATGCTAATTCATATGAAAATATCGAAAAGGCAATGAATATATTAGAAGAGCGTGTAGTTAATGGATGAGTTTAGAAACAAATCCGGAAATAAAGCAGCGCTTGTGGCAGTCATTGCAAACTCAATTTTAACTATTTTAAACATAACTATAGGATTGATGTCCGGAAGTTATGCATTAGTATCTGAAGGAGCTCATACTCTTTCAGATATTGCAACATCCGTTATTGCATTTATAGGATTTAAAATCGGGCAAAAACCTGCAGATGAAGACCATCCAATTGGCCATGGACGTGCAGAAGCGATTAGCGGATTGGTTATAGTATTATTTTTAGCAATGGTATCCTATGAAATCATTTCCGGTGCATTCTACAAAATAATCCATCCAGAATTAATAACCGTTCCAGATTTCTATGCTGCAATTATGGCAGTTTTAGGAATTATCATCAATTTGGCAATCAGCGAGTACATCATAAGAATCGGAAAAAAAATCAAAAGTCCGGCAATTGTTGCAGACGGAGAACATCAAAGAACAGACATATTTTCATCAATTGCAATTTTAGTGGGAGTAATTGTTTCAAACATGGGCTATCCTATTCTAGACCCTTTAATCGGATTAGTGATTGGACTTTTAATAATCAGAACCGCATTTAAAATTGGTCGGGAAAACATTGATAATATCATGGGCAGGGTACCATCACCAGAATTGGAAAATAGAATACGCAGAATTGCCAACAAAACTCCAAATGCTCAAGAAGCCCACAATATTCGAGTGGATTACTTTGGATCATATGCAACTGTATATTTACACATTAAATTAGATGGCAAACTCTCATTAGAAGAATCTCATAAAATTGCACATCAAGTTGAAAATAACATTCTTAAAAATATTCCTGAAGTGAAATATGTAATGGTTCATGCATGTCCCCTCGGAGTGGAATATGACCATGAACAAAAAATAGATAAATAAAAAACGCCGGGACCGGGATTTGAACCCGGGTGGTCATAGGACCATCGGATTAGCAGTCCGACGCCGTACCAGGCTGGGCCATCCCGACATATGAAAAACAGTATAATCAATTATATGATAAAACTCATTAATAAACTTTATCCTAATTATATAAATGGCATGTTCAAAAGTGGACTAATCTCAAAAATATAAGTGATCTAAAAAATCCAACTCCACCCCGGGATTCTACAAGCATTGAATGTTAACAGTAGAGCTGCTCCCTTCCGGGCCTGACCCGTTCCCATATTAGAGATGACTAGTCTTTACCCTCCAGTAAAAACTTCACCACCACCAATCCTGCAGGACGAGGTTTCTATGCCGTTTTTCTAGGCTTATATTCTCTTAAAAAGCCGCCTTTTGAACTTCAACTGCACCCAAGGGGATGTGTGCTTACAGAGGACCCCTAACCCTCCAGTCTAGCCAGTATAATATATGATATTAATATTATATAAATGTTATTAAAAAAACAACAAGTTTATGAAGAAACCGATGAATTCAATTAAAAAAAAGTAATTCTAGAA
>NZ_CAMJUE010000033.1 GCF_946408925.1 uncultured Methanobrevibacter sp. | reverse complement strand
GGTAAAATAAAGGACAATATCTCTAAAAATAATTCTCCTTTCTAACTTTTTTTTATTATATTTTCTAATTGTATAATAAATAATTATAATATTCAAACTTTATAAAAAATTCATTGATATTTTTCAAAATAGTTATGGTTAAATTAAATTTTTATTAATGTGTACACTTTTAGTACAATATTGAACTTAACTGGTTAATTTTTTTTTAAAATTTAATAAAATTTGTAAAATATATAAATGAGTAGTTTCAGATATAACAGTGAATATATTTAATGCCGATTTATATTCATTTTGTAATGCAATTGACTGGACCAGGGGGTGAAAATCGAAAATGAAAGGCAAAAAGTTTATCGTAATAATGGCTATTCTTATAATTATGTGCTCATTTCAAGCTGTAACGGCATTTGAAGACAATAACTTGACGCAAGCTGAAATGCCGATTGAAGAGGTCAATTCGGTTGACACTTTGGAAGTTTCACTTCAAGACTCTTCACATAATCTTTCTGCAGATGTAAACAAGATTTCAAATGATGATTTTATTTTGCAGGAAAGTGAAGATTCTAAAAATGATGATGCACCTGTTTTACTTAAATCAGATTCTCAAGATTTGCAGGCAAGTTCCGATGAGCCTGTTTTAGGTGCAATCACTCCCGGAACATTCATTTACGGTGTTGATTATGATACAAATAGGGCTAATGATGATATAATTCCTTTAGATAGATTTTTTAAAGCAGTTTATTGGGGGATTAGAGATTATATGGAAAATAATCCATCTGCCACTCATGAATGGAACGTGTTTTTGAACAATAAAACATTTTCCGGAGGTTATGGTGATGCAGGTGTTGGCACTATCTCGACTGGTTATCTGTCTCCAGATAATGGACGTGTAGATTATTTAACTTTCAATGGAATGAATTTTAATTCAAATATGCCTCTTATCATACATTTGTATGGTGGAAGTTCCATTAATGATACTCGCACATCCACATTGGATTTGACTAATTATGGTGCCAGTTATGCTCTTTTAGATTTCAGTACACCGAATTCTTCAATTACGGGAATTAAATTTAAAAACTTCAATGTTAGCGATCATTCAAATACTGTTGACCTAGATACTACTGTTCCATTCATCAAGTTGGGTGATAAAAGCAAGCCTAATAATAATATAGATGATTTGATTCACAATTGTACATTTGAAAATATCGTTTTGAATCCAAACCAGCCCATTTATGAAGTTGGTGATGGTGTGACAAAAGATTTATATTTTGATTATGGTACTTCTTCTTTAGAAAATTTAATTAAATTTATCTTTTGGAGAGTGAGGGATAATGCAAAAGATGGTATTGTGGATTTTAATGTATTTTTAGGCAATAATACATTCACTGGTGCTTATGGGACTGATGGTGTTTCTAGAATTTCTACAGGTTATTATTCATGGGATAATGATGGATCTGCTGGTCGTGCAAGTTATATAACCTTCAGAAACCTTGATCCAAAAGATAATAAATTTTCATATAATAGGAATATCACTGTCCATTTATATGGTGGTAAAAATAAGGATGATACATCTACATCAACTATAGACTTATCCAAATATGCTGCGGATTACAGGTTCATTGATTTAAGCGGTGGATCTTCCACCATTACAGGTATTAACTTCAAGAATTTCAATGCTAACAATTATAAAGCCACTAAGAGTGAAAGCACTTCAATGCCATTCATATTCCTGGGTGATGAAAAGATTCAGAATTATCAATCCAAACTGATCAATTGTAGTTTTGAAAACATTACACTTAATCACAGACAGTCACTTGTCAGAATGGCATTTCAGGACAGTCCTCAAGGTGAAGCAATTGTAAAATCAGGAGGTCTTGTTGAAAATTGTACCTTCAAGTATAACAGTGCTTCTCAGATGATTGCTATAAGCGGTTCTCCATCAGACAGTAAACACAGTGATGACGGTCCGTTATTTTATGGATTTAAAGCAAACGGCAATACATTCATTGGAAATGTGGGTACTCAGGAGTTCAACTCTACTAGTAAATCTTTAGGTTTCTGTTTTAAAATATGGAATGAGGCTGTTAATGTGACACTTGACCGCAACACATTCATAAACAACACCAATGCGGTGCATGGTGCTGCTTATTGTATTATCGGATTTAACGTTACAATCACTAACAATTATATTGAAGGCAATCAGGCTATTTACGGTGCAGGTATTGAAGCTCACAACGGTAACATCACTATCATAAACTCAACATTCATCAATAATGTTGCAAGTGGAAATCATTCCCAATATGCATATAGGGACGGTAGTGGTGCTGCGATTGCGCTTCTTGGAAGCAACAATTACATCATTAACTGTACTTTCACAAACAACACTGCACATGGTCATGCCGGTGCTATTGATATTGTAGGTGGTTTTAAAACATTATCTGATGGAACCAAATATTATCTGGTTGCCAATAATACTGTAATCAAGGATTCAAAGTTCTATGATAATCTTGCACTTGACTATGCAGGCGGAGTTCACATTAACGGTACCAACACTAGAGTTGACAATTCCACTTTCGAGGGGAACAATGCATCCAATGCAGGTGCTGTTAAGCTCATTGGTGAAAACGTAACTATTGTAAACTCAACCTTCTATAACAACAATGCTATCCAAGGTGGTGCAGGTTATATTGAAGGGGCTAATGCCCATGTGTTCGAGTCAGTTTTCATCGACAATGATGCGACTCATAATGTGGATAAGGTAAGGCCTAATGCAACTATGATTGCGGCAGGTGGTGCTTTATATATCATTGGTAGTTATGCTAATGTAACTAACAATACATTCATTAGAAATAGTGCAAACCGTATTGGCAGCAGAGGTATTGTTGAAGGTTTTGGTGGTGCATTATATATTGATGGTAAAAACATTACATTTACTATTGATAATTTTGTAAACAACACTGCTATTCGTGGCGGTGCAGCATACATTAATGGTAATGGTATACATGCAGACAGATTAAACTATACTGGTAACATGGCTATTGAAGGTGGTGCTCTGTACATTGTTGGTGATGGCGTTAGTATAAGTAATTCCAATTTCACTGATAATAATGCTACTAAAAACATGGATGATATTAATACTACTGGTTTAAGTATTGATGTTGCAGGTGGTGCAATTGATATTGTAGGATACCATACTGTAATTTCAAATAATGAATTTGTCAAAAACTATGCCATAAATGGTAATGGTGGTGCTATAAGTATTGATGGTCACAATGCAAATATCACTGTTAATAATTTTGAACATAATGAAGCTGTTCACGGTGGAGCAATATATATTGAAAGTATCAGTACCTATTCAAACATTGATGATGCTAATTTCACATATAATAATGCCGCTGTCGGTGGTGCAATATTCATTAGAGGTAGTGACACCAAAATTGGTAATGCCAATTTCACAAACAACAATGCTACAAGATTCCTGTCATTTGATCTTGACAGTAAATATGACAATCTTAATGCAGTTGGAGGTGCAATCGGTATTTTGGGTAACAATTCATTGATTTATAATGCCACATTCAACAAGAACACTGCAATCGGTAAGGTTAAGGAAAGTTATGGTGGAGCAATTGCTATTCAAGGGTTCAATACAACACTTGAAGGAACAGTCTTTACCAACAACCAGGCAGTAATCGGAGGGGCATTATACTTCTCAGGAACTCTAAATGATGTCAATGAAACAGACTTCATCAACAATAGTGCTGTTCAAGGGGGAGCAATATACATTGCAAACTCAGATGCAACATTCGGTCATTCAAAATTCCATAACAATTCAGCTACACACAGCTTAAGATTTGAATTTGAATCCGATAAGTTGAAAAACCTAATAACTATCGGTGGAGCAATCTATATTCCTGGAAACAGTATCTATGTTCAGGAATCTGAATTCATTAACAACACTGCTTATGGCCGGTTCACAAATGGCGGTCTTGGAGGAGCTATTGCCGTAAACGGTTCACACGATTTCATCATAAATTCCACATTCAAAAATAATCAGGCGATTAAGGGTGGAGCATTCTACCTTGAAGGTGACGATACAAACATCATTGGATCAAATTTCACTGAAAATCGTGCAATCATTGGGGGTGTTGGATACATTGACGGTGTGGACAGTTTGGTTGAAAATTCCAACTTTAAAAAGAACTTTGCAACCCATGATGGCCTAAGATTTGATGTCAACAGTGATTTAAAAAATGTTCCTACCGTGGCTGGTGCAATAAATATTATCGGTGAAAATATCAATATATCTTCAAGTAACTTTGAAAACAATAGGGCTATCGCAACCAACAAAGATGACAGTATTGGTGCAGGTAGTATATATGTAGAAGGTAATAATGCAACAATTATCAATTCAGTGTTCAACACAAACAATGCTATAAAAGGTGGAGCAATATTTATTGTTGTAAATCATACTGATATAATCAATTGTAATTTCACCAGAAACTCAGTAACCAATTTCACAAACATGGAAGGAATTGGTGGTGCGGTTTACTTGGAAAATGCAACCGACAGTGAATTCAAAGGATGCATATTCAAAGAAAACACTGCTTCAATAAATGGTGGTGCAATTGATTGGCATCAGGGATGTGTAGAAGGTTTGATTGATGAATGTCTCTTTGAGGATAACTCCGCAGCTTCAAATGGTGGAGCGATATTCTGGTTTGGAGAAGGAGGAAAAATTAAAGATTCCAATTTCACAAACAACAAAGCTAACGGAACAGCTGTTTGCAGAATGGGCAACTCCGGTGATGGAGGAGCAATCATGTGGACAGGTTCCAACGGCAGTATCGATGGATGTCTATTCACCGAAAACAATGCAAAACAAAACGGAGGTGGAGTATACTTCCGTGGCGTTGAAGGCATGGCTGACTGTGCAAACAACATAATTGAAAACAGTAAATTTGAAAACAACACTGCAGGAATTGACGGTGGGGCTGTTAACTGGCACGATGGTGCTAACAAAGGAAGTATCAAAACTTCTTCATTTACAAATAACTCCGCTGAAAACAAAGGTGGTGCCGTTTACTGGAAAGGTCATGAAGGCTCAATTGAAGACTCAAACTTTACCAAAAACACTGCTTTAAAAGGTGGTGCTGTTTACTGGACTGGAATTGATGCGAACATCAAAAATTCCAGATTTGTGTTAAATAATGCAAGTGAAGGTGGAGCGGTCTTTTTAGAGAACTGCACTCATGGTGATAAAATCCATATGGTCATTTCAGACTCATACTTTGAGAAGAACTCCGCTAAAAACGATGGTGGTGCTATAAACTGGAATGATGGTAAGGACATGACAGTTCAAACCACTCAATTTGTAAACAATACTGCAAAACGTGGTGGGGCAATATTCATCAATGCATTGGGTGATTATCTGATTACAGAATCAGATTTCACTTATAATGAAGCTATTCTTGGTGGTGCCGCATATTTAAATGTTGAAAATAATGCAACAATTGATTACTCAACATTTAATTATAACAAGGCAGTTCAAGGTGGTGCAATCTACATTGCAGCCAACAAGAACAGAATCGCTAATTCAAACTTCAATTATAACAATGCAACATACAGCATTAGAGTTGACCGGGGTAATGATGAGCGTAAAACCAAAGGTGGTGCAATCTACATTGCAGGTGAAGATAATGTTGTGAAAGATTCAAAATTCTATAACAACATTGCAGTAGCTACAAACGAGTCAACAGAAATTGTTCAAACTGTACCTGGACTTTTAGGAGCTTATCTTAAAACAACCGGTGTTGATGATGACGGACTTGGTGGTGCAATCTACATCGAAGGCAACAACAATCAAATCATCTCAGATGAGTTTGACTACAATGTTGCACGTAACGGGTCTGCAATATACAATGATGCATCCGGAACAAGCTTCAAGAGTGGATTGTTCATTAAAAATCAGGCTTGGTCTTACGTATTGGAAGTAAACGCTACTCCTAATAAGGTATATCATGGTGAAAACATTCCAATCAATGTATATAACTATGTTGCAGGAGACAATATCCTTAATGCAATATACAATGCCAAAGGCGTTAACGATGTGACATTTGACAATGTGGGATTCATTATTGATGATGATGTTACAAAAATCAGAAGAACAACCCATGCACATCCGGTATTGGGAGCTGAAGAAGGTATGTTATATCAAGATTCACTTGAAAGATATCAACCTATGGTTATTGAATTCGTGAACAAGGCTGGTAAAACTATCCTTACAAAGACAGTTCTGACTGATTTATATGGTAATCATTCATTCAACATAACCGGTGCGGATTCACTTAAGTTAACTCCTGGAAACTATACCATTAAGGCATACCACCCTGAAGACAGGAACTACAAATACATTATAGCTGCAAACAAGCTTGAAATAATTCCGGAAGTCAAACTGGATGTGAAAAAGGTGGCAGATGATAACGATTACGGACTCGGTGATATTGTTACATTCAATATAACAGTAACTAACAACGGTCCTTCCAACGCTACCAATGTCACAATTAATGATACTCTTCCACAAGGATTGACATTAGTTGAAGGCGATCTCAACCATAAGATTGATTTACTGGAAGTCGGCAAGTCATACAATTTCACTGTCAAGGCAAGAGCAGTCTATGAAGGTCATTGGACAAATGTTGCTTCTGCAAATTGCCATGAAAACAGTACCATAGTTAAGGCAAATGTAACCGTTCCTGTATTCAATCCTGATTTAAAGATAGTAAAAACAACCAATGAATCCATAGCAATGCTTGGCGATTTGGTTAACTTTACAATAACAGTTTTAAATCATGGAGTCAAGAATGCGACAAATGTGATAATAACTGATATATTGAATACTGACGTATTTGAGATAGTTGATTCCAACCAAACCTACACTAGTGACGGAAACAAGCTAATCTGGAAATTGGATAAGTTGGATTGTAATCAGGAGCATAAAATCTGGATTGTTGTTAGAACACTGAAAACTGGAGTTTACAACAATACTGCTACAGTCAACTGCTCAGAAGAGCCTACAGTCAAGATGAGCAATGTTACAGTTAAAGTTTATCATCCGGACTTGAACGTTACCAAAGTTGCACTTGAAGAAATAGCATATAATGGTAAAACCACTCAATTTAAGATAATCATACATAATATTGGGGATATGGAACTTACCGGAATATTTGTTGATGAAATAATTCCTGAAGGTTTAACATACGACAGTTTCATCGGTTCTAACTGGACCAAACAGGGAAATAAATTCCTTTACAATGGTTCTTTAGCTATTGATGAAGACTTAGAGTTGATCGTTGTCGTAATACCTACAAGATCAGGCAATTTCACAAACAAGATTGTTGTAGGTGCGGATAATGTGACTGTCCACAATGCCAGTGCATCAATACGCGTTTACACTCCAAGTCTGGAAGTTCGTGAAATATCCAACAATCCTAAAGTGATTGCAGGAGACCCTGTAAGTTTCACAGTTGTTGTAACAAACGACGGGGACTGTGCACTTGGAGATGTCTATGTGGATAATCAGTTCCCTAACGGATTGACATACGCCGGATTTGACGGTGCAAATTGGACTAAAGATGGCAACAGGTTTAAATATTCCGGCAATTTAAAACCGGGTGAATCTGTTAATTATACTTTATATTTCAGCACAAGTCGTGGAGGTCAGTTCGTACCGAATGTCGTTGCCGGTTCAAATTTAACCAGTAACAATACTGCAAAGGCTTATTCAGAAAATGTCACTCAGGTTCTCACACCTGAAATGAGTGTTGCAAAAGTTTCTGATAAGTCTGTAGTTAAAGTGGGTGATAGGGTCATATTCACAATAACCGTGAAAAACACTGGAGAATGCAAACTTGGCAATATTTTTGTCATTGATGAAATCCCTGAAGGATTGGAATTTGTCAGTTTCACCGGTAGCGGATGGACAAAAGATGGAAACAGATATGATTATAACGGTTCTCTGGATTCTAATGAATCAGTAACATTGACTATTATCTGCAGGGCTGTCGAAGCCGGGGATGTTACAAATGTTGTGATTGCAGGATCCAATTTGACCGGAAATGTATCTGACAGTGCAGTTGTTAAAGTTATCAAGGAAGAAGAAGTTGTTCCTACTCCTGATCCAATTCCAGCTCCTGCTCCAACTCCAAATCCTGAACCTGCTCATGGTGATGATGAACCTGTAAAAGTATCAGTTGATGATAAGGCTACAGGTAATCCAGTATTGATGTTGGTATTGGTTATATTGATGGTGATACCATTAAGAAGGCGTAAACAATAAAAATTAAACTTTAAAGGGTTTTTAAACCCTTCTATCTTTTTTTAATTGAAATTTTCCAATATTCGTATACTGTCACTTAAATTTTAAAAAATATATTGTTATTTCCCCTGTAATTTTCAACTGCATATAATTCAAAAGGTTATTGATTAAATGCCACTTTCAAATTTTAATTGCAATTTCATTCTTTGCCTTTTCATTATTTGTGTGGTGTTTGTAAAATTGCAATCTTTTTTAACTGCATTATCTACCATTAATCGCACTTTTTTATTTCTTTTTTTAATTCAAATGGGAATTTTATCAAAAAAGCAATAGTATTATAAATAATGAAAAAGTAATATTATTATATTATAATATAATATTGGAGGAAATACATGCTTCTATTAATAAGTCCTATAAATCGTGAAGAAGCTCTAGAATCAATTGAAGGTGGAGCAGATATTGTTGATGTGAAAAATCCTAAAGAAGGTTCCTTAGGTGCTAATTTCCCTTGGGTAATCAAAGAAATCAGGGAATTGACTCCTGAAGACAAACTTGTCAGTGCAACTTTAGGGGACGTACCATACAAACCAGGTACAGTTTCACTTGCAGCAATGGGAGCTCACGTTTCAGGAGCAGATTATATTAAAGTCGGATTATACGGAACAAAAGACCATGATGAAGCAGTTGAAGTCATGGAAAACGTTGTAAAAACTGTAAAAGATGTTAGTAAAGATACAATTATTGTGGCCGCAGGATATGCAGATGCTCACCGTGTAGGTGCAGTTGATCCTATGGAAATACCAAAAATTGCAAAAGATGCAGGATGCGATCTTGCAATGCTTGATACTGCAGTAAAAGACGGTCATACATTATTTGATTATTTAGATTTAGATAAACTAAAAGAATTTGTTGAAGAAGCTCACAGCTATGATTTATTGACTGCACTTGCAGGATCAGTTAAAAAAGACCAATTGAAACCATTGCATGATATAGGATGTGATGTTGTAGGTATTAGAGGAGCTGCATGTGTAGGTGGGGACAGAAATACTGGTAAAATCCATCATACTGCTGTAGCAGAGCTTAAAGAATTAATCGATTCATTTTAATTAGGTGTTAATCATGTCATTTTCAAAAAAAGTTCAAGAAGCAAGAATGTCCTACACATTCGATGATTTCCTTTTAACTCCTAATGCAAGTTATGTTGAACCAAAAGACATTGATACTAGAATTGAATTAGGAAAAGGAATCAAACTAAATATTCCAGTTTTGAGTGCTGCAATGGATACCGTAACAGAAGCGGATCTTGCAATTGCAATGGCACAGGAAGGTGGAATAGGTGTAATACACAGAAACATCACACTTGAAAGACAAGTTGAAGAAATTAAAAAAGTCAAAAATGCTGAAGATTTGACCATTCGTGATGTTGTAACTATTTCTCAGGATTCTACAGTTGCTGAAGCTGAAGATATCATGCGTCATGAGCTCATCAGCGGACTGCCTGTTGTTGATGGTGATGAAATCCTTGGTATCATCTCAAAAAGGGATATCAGACCATTTTTAAAAAATGAATCCTCTACTGCAATCAAGGATATAATGACCTCAGATGTAGTGACAGTCGATGAAGGTGTTTCAGCTGAAGAGGCATTGAACATTGCATACGACAATAAGGTTGAAAGATTGCCTGTTGTAAGCGACGGCAAACTCGTTGGAATCATTACTATTAAAGATATATTGAACCAGGCACAATATCCAAATGCTGCAAGGGATAAAGACGGCAACTTTTTGGTTGCAGCGGCATGTGGACCGTTTGACCTTGACCGTGCAATGGCACTTGACCAGGCAGGTGCGGACATCATTTCAATTGACTGTGCCCATGCTCATAACATGAATGTAGTTAAGTTCACTGAAACCATTAAGGACAATATTGATGCTGAATTATGTGTAGGTAACATTGCAACCGCTGAAGCTGCAGAAGACTTAATATCCATGGGTGTGGATGCACTTAAAGTTGGTATTGGTCCGGGTTCAATGTGTACCACTCGTATCGTGGCAGGTGTTGGTGTACCTCAACTAACAGCAATTTCTGATGTTGCAGATGCTGCGGCTGATTCCGGAATTCCTGTCATTGCCGATGGTGGAATCAGATATTCAGGTGATGTTGCAAAAGCAATCGGTGCAGGTGCAGATGCAGTGATGCTTGGAAACTTACTTGCAGCTTCTCTAGAAGCACCTGGTGACATTGTTGTCATGAATGGTAAACAATATAAAAAATACCGTGGTATGGGATCAATGGGTGCAATGACCAGTGAATTTGATGGTGGAGCAGACAGATACTTCCAAGGACAAAAAAGTAAAATGAACCATACCAAGTATGTTCCTGAAGGAATTGAAGGTGCGGTACCATATAAAGGAACTGTTGCAGAAATATTATTCCAATTAGTAGGTGGTTTAAAATCATCTATGGGATATTGTGGTGCTAAAGATATTAAAGCAATGCAAGAAAAAGCTAATTTCGTTAGAATTACAAGCAGCGGTATTAAAGAATCTCACCCTCATGATTTGTTAATCACTAACGAAAGTCCTAATTATCCAACTCTTGACTAGTTGGATATATTTTTAAATTTTTTTGATGAGAAGTTTCAAAATGGCAAAAAGATTTATAGGTTAATATTTTTCTCATCAAAAAAGTAATTTTTTACTTAAAATGGTTATTTTAAGCAAACATTTAAATATTAGTTAGTCTAATATTATCATATTAGATAATTTTATGATTATTTAAGATAATCAATTAATTTTAAATTTTAATTATTACGGAGAGAATATAAATGGCAAGAACTAAAAAAGTGGGTATTACAGGTAGGTTCGGTGCAAGATACGGAAGAAAAGCAAAAAGATCTGTTAAAATCATTGAAGAAAACATGAAAAAAAATCATGTTTGTCCTAAATGTGATAGACCATACGTAAAAAGACAAGCTGCAGGAATTTGGAAATGTACAAAATGTGGTACCGTATTTACCGGTGGAGCATACGTTCCAGAAACCCCAATGGCAAAATCCGCAGCACGTAGTATCAGAGATATTAAAGTGGAGGAATAAGCCTTGTATAGGTGTCCACGTTGTGGAGCAGAAGTAGACCATAAAAGCTACATGGAAAATAAATGTCCTAAATGCAGATATAGGATTTTATTTAAAAATGTTCCAGAGACTACTAGAATTATAAAAGCAAGATAATTTCTTTTGCTTTTACTAAATTTTTTACTATTTTTGATTTAAATGTTAATTTCAACTTCTAGAAAACCTTCTCAGAAAACTAGAAAATTTTGTAAGAATCTGGCTCGTGTTACAGATTCAACTTCCGTTAATAGAGGTAAGATGAATATGCGTGAGCTGTTGCTGAAGGCTTTGGAAGTTGATGAATACAATTTAGCAGTTGTTAATGAAATTAAAGGAAATCCTAGTAGAATTTCTTTTTTCTCAAATAAAGGGGATTTATTGCTTACTGTTTTAATTGGAGTGACAATGGATAATGAAAAAACCAACATTGCTCCTTCTCAATTGAAAATAGTGTCTGAAGTTGAAAGCCTTAATGTTTTAGCTGATATTTTAGATTTGGATTTAGTTGATAGTGCACAAGAAAATTACATTCTGATTTCTAAAAGTGATGATTCACCGGCCAGAATTCATTTTGTCAATAAATTTGGAGATAGATTAAAGTTTCAAATCAATATAAAAAAGATTTTAGAGGTCTCCAATGATTGATGAAAGTCCCCTAGAAAGAGTCAAGAGCAATATAACTGTTGAATTTGAAAATGGCAATCAGGCTGAAATAGTTTATGATTCAATACTTTTGGAATTTGAAACTGCTCCCGATTTTAGATCATCAATGACTATTGAACTTGACGGGTCTAATATCTTGATTAAAATTGATGCAGAGGATTCTACTTCTTTTAGAGCTTCTGTTAACTCAGCAATTAAGTGGATAAAGTTAGCATTAGAAATAAATAATTTAACAAATTAATATTTAAATAATAATTAAAGGTGATATTATGGAAATTCCTGAAAATATTCAAGAACAATTAAATCAGTTTCAACAATTACAACAACAGGCTCAAGCTGTAACCATGCAAATTCAAAATGTTGAAGTGCAAATTCAAGAAACTGAAAAAGCGTTAGAAGAACTTAAAAAAACCGATGAAAATACTGAAGTATTCAAACAAGCTGGTACTTTACTTATTAAAGTTGAATACAGTGATGCTTTAGCTGATATGGAAGACAAATTGGAAACCCTTCAGTTAAGAAAACAAACCATGGCTCGCCAAGAAGAAAGAGTTATGAAAAAACTTGAAGAAATGCAATCCACTATCCAGGCAGCTATGCAAGGTATGGGCCAATAGGCTTTTAACCTTTCTTTTCTTTTTTTATGATTTACATGTCAAAACTTAAAGTATTATCAAAAGATGATTTGACAACTATTTCTGATGATTTTGGTGAAATTCTTGAACGTGAAATTTCAAAAGCATTGCCGTCAAAGGAAATTGAAGATTTGGAGTTGAATATTCTTTTGAGCTATGAAGATAATCAATTGGATGTTGATGTTGATGTTGGAGTTAGTTTTGATGAGTTATCTGAAATTACTCAAGACCAAATCGCTCAGGCTATCAATGAAGCTTATTTGAAGTTTGATTCTTATATTGATGAAAATTTCAGGGTTTAATTATTTTTTTTAAAATTTAATGTAATACTTTTTATATTTTTTATATTATATTAAGTAATACTTTTTTATAAAAAAGTATTTATATGATTAAGTATAACTGTTATATAGAGTTTGAAGTAATCTCAATAGCTTAGCAATATTAGGACAAACACGTAATACTATCTTTCAAATTCCCTCTTTCAGTTACTTCAAACTTCATTCATTCTTATTTTTTTCAATTGAACTTTATCAAGGTAATTTTATTATTTTTTGGAAATTTTTAGTTGCCTAAAAATCACAGTTTTATTTTTTATATTAATATTTGAATAACTGTTGATAATTAGTATATAGTATCTGTATATTATTTAATTTTATAAGATATTATTGTAAATTATTTATTCAAGTTTACTTTATTTTTTCTAAATTATAGTAACCTTTATATACTATGCAAATTAACCTATTAAATAGAGGTTCATACTCAATAAAATTGATCATTATTTTTATACTCGAGAGGGACTGAAAAACACTTCGGTTTCTCTCTCCTCCTTAAGTTTTTAATACTAGTTTTTTCTAATTTTTATATATGATTAAAAAAATTCCAGTAATAGATTTAAAACAACACCAGGCCGTCAGCGGCAAATCCGGAATGAGGGACACCTACAGGCCGTTAAATACAGTTTTTGCATCATCATCAAACCCTGTTGAAATTGCCCAGGGATTAAGACTAAATGGTGCTGATGAAATATATATTGCAGACCTTGATTTGATAGAATCACAGGGCCACAACATAAATGACATCAAAATGGTCAACACAATCATTCCAGTCATGTTTGACGGAGGAGTGAAAAACTGTGAATCATTTGAATTTTTCTTGGATTATGCTTACAAGGTAATCGTTCCCACCGAAACCCTGGAAAGCATAGAAGAAATGGAGAAGATTTTTGAAAAATATCCAAAGGAAAGAATTGTGGTAAGCATTGACACTAAAAACAGTGAACTGCTTGCAAAAAACTTTGACATGTCATTATCCGAGTTTAAAAATATATTAATCAGATTGGATCCTCATGAAATCATTCTTTTAGACATCAGCGGTGTCGGCACAGAAAAGGGATACAATAAAAAATTGTTGGATGAGTTTGGCGAATTGAAAGATAAGTTAATAATCGCAGGCGGTTTGAATAAAGAGTCTCTAGGCGAATTGGAATCATTGGGTATAAAAAAAGTATTGATAGGAACTAGTCTTCATTCAGGTGAAGTAAAACTTCTAGACTAGAACGCTTAAAACTACATATGGGAATATGCATGCAATAATAAATAATGCAATACCTAAACCTAATTTAGGATTATTGTCTTCTAAAGATCCAGAGATTATTAAGATTAATGCGAAAAATCCGAAAATAACTGGAAGAATATGTGAAAATATTGTTGTTCCGACCATTGCCATTTTTAATCACTAATATAATTTACTTTTTCTAATTATATAAAAGTTACTTTAAATTTAGATTTTTAAAAATAATAACTTTTTTATTTTATTAATCTAAAATATAAAAATTATGAGGATAGACACGCATCACCATCATAAAAAAGCTGGTGAAAATTTAGCATTTGTATTTTTTATGAATTTGGCATTTAATATAATTGTTATTATTGGAGCCCTTGCAACAAACAGTATGGCGATACTTGCGGATTTTATTCATGATGCTTCTGATACAATTTCCATTGCTCTTGCATGGATTCTGGAAAATGTATCACAAAAGGATTCATCTGATAACTATTCCTACGGTTATCAGAGATTTTCCATTCTTGGTGCGGTTATAATATCTCTCTTTGTGATATTCATGGCTTTTGTCATATTGTCAGAAGCTATTCCAAGGCTGTTTGCTCCTGAAGGAGTGGATGCCGGAGGAATGATGGTAGTGGCAATTATAGGATTGGTTTTTAAGTTTCTTTCAGTTTACAGGTTGCATGGTGGGGAAACTTTCAATGAAAAGGCGATATTTTTCCATCAGCTGGGAGATGTATTTGAATGGCTTACAATTTTGGTTTTAAGCATCATTTTACTTTTGGGAGTGGATGTTCCTTATCTTGATGCTTTAGTTTCAATCGGTATAGCATTCTGGTTAATATTTAACCTTGGAAGAAATTTGTACAAGGCTGTTGAAGTGTTGCTTCAAAAGACACCTGATAACTTTAATGTCGAAGAATTTAAACAGTCAATTGAGTCCATAGATGGTGTAAACGAGATTGATGATTTTCATATCTGGTCACTTGATGGCATTGACTCTGTAATGACATTGAAAGTTGATGTGGATTTTGGAAAGAATGTTAATGAGATTAAAAAGGAAATTTATGAAATTTCAAATAAATATCACGTTGTTGATATCACAATCGAGTTGGAATAATTAATTTTTTGATGATTGCTATGACATTGGTGGTTATTGGTCCTGTAACTAAGGATTCGGTTATTATTGGTGATGAAGAATCTTTAAATATAGGTGGCGCTACTTATTTTCAGTCCTTTGTATTTGAAGAGTTTTATAAAGATTATTTGGCAATTGTAAATTGTGATGATTCCCGATTGGTCAGGTATTTTCCGGATTCAGCCAAGGTAAATGTCATAAAAAAAGAAAATACTCATTTTTTTGTAAACAGATATCCTGATAAGGATAATCTTGATATTCGCCAGCAATCCAGTAATTTTGCAAACATTCCAATTTATCCGGATGATTTGGAAAATGTGCTTCCCGAAAAAATTGACGCCTTTGTCATAAATCCATTAAATAGGCATGATTTTCCACATGAAACGATGGAATATCTTAAAAGTTTCAATGTTCCGATATTCTTATCACTGCAGGGATTTTTAAGACTTGAAGGTGATAAAGTAAATGATAATTACACCATAAGATTAGAGGGTTTTTCTAAGTTAGGTGCCATTTTATCAGGTGTTGATGTGATATTTTTGGATGAGGCTGAAAAAAACATTATGGACATTGACTGTGATGTAGGTGAGATGGTAATAACTAACGGTTCTAATGGATCTAGAATAGTTGGAGATGAAGAAATTAGAATCAGTGCTGTTGAATGTGATAATGTTGTGGATACCACAGGATGCGGAGACACTTTTATGGCAGCTTATATTGTACAGAGATTATTTCACAAATCTCCCGAAATTGCCGGAAACTTTGCATCATTAATTGCAAGTAAAAAAATAGAAAACTTCGGACCTTATAATTCAAAATAATATCTTATATTTTTAATTTTAAGATAATGCAGTTAAAAACACGCTATTTCTTTTTTTTAATAATTTTTACTTAAATTTTCAATGATTAGAAAACTTTATTAATCAATATGATTATAATTATATATGCATTTTTGAATTTTTTTTTACACTATTAAAGGGTCATCATGTTAAACAAATCAACAAATATAATCGAAAGGGAATTTAAGAATTTACGTAAGGAGTTATTGGACTTAACATTAAGAAATCAGCTTCTTAATTTCAAATCAAGAGCTAAAACTATCACTATAGTAAATCAGTCTCCTATAAATCTTTATCAAACATTGGTCCTTCAAGAGAACAAGATGTATTTTGTGGCTAACAAAAAAGACAAAAAGGAAGACAAATCATCAGTATGGGACCATATTCCATTTGATTTTTCAAAGTTTTCAGAGGGAGACAAGAAATTAGCAACCGATTTAACTCCAAAGGAACTTCAAAAAAGATTATATTACATCAACAACCAGGCAAAAACAATGCTTCAGGAGCAGGGTTATAACATTTTATATTTGGCCATTGGATTTTTAGAATGGAAGGACAAATCCAAACCAAAACAGAAAAATAATGCTCCTCTTGTGCTGATTCCGGTTTCCATGGAAAGGAAAAAAGTTGGAGAATCATTCAACCTGGAATGGACTGGGGAGGATATTCAAACAAACATTTCCCTTAAGGCCAAATTGCTGGATGCAGGTATTGAACTTCCGGATTTTGAATTCAAAAAATATGGGGAAGTCATTGACCATTACATTGCCAGTGTGAGAAGGGCAGTCTCCAGAATGGACGGATGGAATGTAAACAATAATGTGGCATTGGGTTTTTTCAGTTTTACAAAATTTGTAATGTATAATGATTTGAATCCGGAAGCATGGGCTGATAATGTTGATTTAACAAAAAATGAACTGATTCAGGCTATTTTCAATCCTGCTAAAAACGATCAGGAATCATTCAGGGAAGAAGACATTGACTCAAGACTTGAATATCAAAACATGTACCAGGTATTGGATGCGGATTCCTCCCAGATTGCAGCTATTCAGGATGTTAAGGCGGGCAGAAATCTCGTTGTTGAAGGGCCTCCCGGAACCGGAAAATCACAGACTATTGTAAACCTGATAGCGGAGCTGTTGGCTGAAGGTAAATCAGTACTGTTTGTATCTGAAAAAATGGCCGCATTGGATGTTGTAAAGGATAGGCTCACAGGTGTAGGATTGGGTAAATTCGTTCTGGAATTGCATTCACATAAAACCCGACGTAAAAAATTTCTTAAAGACCTGCAAAAGGCTACAAATGTAAGGGCACAGGAACCTTTGAACATCGATCAGACCATCAGGAAATTAGAAACCCTGCGCCGTCAGTTGGATGATTATTCTCAAATTATTCACAAACCGGTGTTTGCAGTCAACTTATCTGCATTCCAGTTGTATGGTATGAAGGAATCTGCTGATGATCATTTTGCCCGAAAAGATACTTTAATGCCATTGGTCAGGTTTGAAAGTCCTGAAAATGTTACTCTAAAAGATTTGGACGATATGAAAATTGCTCTTGAGAATCTGGCTGAATTATACCAGACAATCTCTAAGGAAAATCCATGGAGTAAATGTGCACCAAAAAGCTTATTGCCTGCTGATTTAAGGGAAATTGAAATGCTTATTAATGATACCCTGCTTGCATTGGATAATTTCTTGGTTGAACGTGGAAGGGTCTATGACATCTATGGAATTAAAAAACCGGATACATTAAACGAATTCCAAAATTCATTGTCTGCTTTTCAGATAATCAAATCACAAAGTGCCGAGTTGATTGATGGAAACATTCTCAAATCCGGAGCATGGAATAATAACAATGATGATGCATTCAGATTAATTCAGGAACTTGAAAAATATCAGAGATATGCCAGGGCATTGAGCAAATTCAATCAAAGCATTTTCCAGGCAGACATTGACAGATTGATATATGAACTGCAGCACATGTCAACAAAAAAATTCCGTTTCTTCAACAACAAGCAGCATATAGAACTTGTTGAAAGGTATTATGCTGTACCTGTCAATGGCAGTATTGAAGAAATCATAAGGGATTTGCAAGAAGCAAAGGCAGTAATTGGAATTAGAAAAACATTGGAGGCAAACAATGCTTTAGGTCAAAGATACTTTGGCGGATACTGGCATTTAAATGCCAATATTAATGATTTGAAATCCATTGCCCGTTGGATGCATGAATTCACTGCACTTGTACGTGAAGGAACATTCTCACAAAATACTATTGATCTGTTAAGTAAGGATTTATTTGACATTAATCCCGAAAGGGATTTGGCTGAATACATCGACTCCGGAGAGGAATTTGTCCGAGTATTGTCAAGACTTAAAGATAAGTTAAATCCAAGAAGTAAATTAATATTTAAAAGAGAAACAGGTGATGTTCCATTTGAAGCATGGAAGGAACAGTTGTATAATTGGAGAGGACAGCTGTCAAGCCTTCACTTATGGTCACAATACCTGAATACTAAAAACGCACTTAAAAGTTCTAATGCAAAAATGTTTGTTGACTCAATTGAGAAAAGAAACATCAAAAAAGATGATATTGAAGCATTGGTAGAAGGAAATTTTGCAGACTCATTATTAAATATATTATTTGTCGAAAACCAGGAACTCGCAACATTTGTTGGGGAATTGCATGAAAACAGAATTCGTGAATTTAAAGACCTGGACAAAAAGATTTTAACCCTAAACCGTAAAAGGATTTACCATAAATTAAACAGCAACATTCCAAAAATATTTGGAGGAACTGAGAATCCGCAGGCTAAAATCCTCGCTGGAGAGTTCACAAGAAAAAGTGGACATATGCCAGTTAGAAAACTCTTGGAAAAAGCCGGTGGGATGATAAAACAGATTAAACCATGTTTTATGATGTCTCCACTTTCAATTGCACAATACTTGGATCCTACAAATGAAGAGTTGCAGTTTGATGTAGTTATTTTTGACGAAGCAAGTCAGGTAAAACCGGAGGATGCATTAGGTGCATTCATGAGGGGAAAAACTGCAGTGGTTATGGGGGACACTCAACAATTGCCTCCAACATCATTTTTCGACCAGATGTCCGATGCCGACAGTGATGAGGAGGAAGCAACCTCCCTTGACATGGAAAGCATATTGCATTTATGCAAACTCTCATTTCCGGTTAAAATGCTTAAATGGCACTATCGTTCACGCCATGAATCATTGATTACTGTATCAAATAGGGAATTTTACGATGATGACTTATTAGTTTATCCTTCACCTTCACATTCAGACCCGGAATTAGGTTTGAAATTCCATTACAATCCAAATACTCAATATTTAAGAGGAGCTTCCTCCAAAAATCCTTTGGAAGCAAAAGATGTAGTGGAAGAAATTTTCAACCATTTTGAAAAATATGGTGATACAAAAAGTTTGGGTGTGGGAACATTCTCTGTTGCACAGAAAAATGCAATTCTTGAAGAATTGGAAGTGAAACGTAAGGAACATCCTGAATATGAACCATTATTCTCAGAAAATAAGGATGAAAGATTCTTCGTTAAAAACCTTGAAACAATCCAAGGGGATGAACGGGATGTCATATTAATCAGTGTGGGATATGGTTATGACCAGGATGGCAAAATGTCTCTTAACTTCGGACCATTAAATCAGGATGGTGGTGAGAGAAGATTAAATGTGTTGATTACACGTGCAAGAGAAAAATGTGTAGTCTTTTCAAACTTCAAGGCATATGATATGAATCTGACAGCAAATCCTCCATACGGTGTAAAATCACTTAAGGAATTTCTGGAATATGCAGAAAACTTGACCCTCGGCACACATGGAGTTGATGAATACTCAAAAGAACCATTTGAAGATGCAATTGCAAACTTTTTAGAAGAAAATGGTTACACTGTCGATAGGCAAATCGGTTGTGCAGGTTTCAGAGTGGATTTGGCGATTGTTGATGATGAAAATCCGGGTAAATATATATTGGGAATTACAACAGACGGAAAAATGTATGCCTCAAGCAAAGTGGCACGTGATAGGGATAGGCTTCGTGAACAGGTATTGACAGGACTTGGATGGAAATTATATCATTTATGGTCCACAGACTGGTATAGAAACCGTGATTTAGGACGTAAAAAATTACTTGATTTTGTTGAAAAATCAATTCGTGAAACTCGTGAAGAAGAGAAGCGCAGGTCCGAAGAAGAAAAAAGATTGGCTGAAAAAAGAAGACTGGAAGCTGAGAAAAAAGCTGAAGAATTACGTATTGCTCGTGAAAAAGAGGAAGCTGAAAGAAAAGCTAAAGAAGAAGCTGAATCCGAAGAAATTAATCCGGAGGATATCGGTCCGGAAGACTTTGTAGTAGTTGAAAAAGTTGATGATGATATTTTGGAAAAACCGATTGATGTCTCAGAGCTTGACCCTGAAGAATTCTTTAAAGAAGTTTCAGCTGAAGAGGATTTATCAAATAATCAAATAAATGAAAATAATGATAATGATAATGATGATGACAATGACAGTGATGGATCTGAATTTGTTGAAGTGAAACCTTCATCTGAACCGGGGGATTATTCTGCTGGTGTGTCTGAATCTGAATTTGTTGAAGTGAAACCTTCATCTGAACCGGGGGATTATTCTGCTGGT